>JAPKZH010000612.1 GCA_026393905.1 Candidatus Aminicenantota bacterium | reverse complement strand
CGGCCTGGAAGAAGTCATTCGCCGGCGGTACAAGCGTGTTTTGGAGGAAAAGACCCCGCTCCCCGGCTTGGTTTTCGTGGACGGAGGAAAGCCCCAGCTCGGAACGACCCTGAGAGCGCTCCGGGAACTGGGCCTCGAGCGGGTCGGTGTTGTTTCGCTGGCTAAGAAAGAGGAAATCATTTTCTCGCCGCTCCATAAAAACGGGCTGAGGCTGGACAGGACATCACCGGCCTTAAAGCTTCTCCAGCATATCCGGGACGAGGCCCACCGGTTCGCCATCAAATTCCACCGGCAGCGGCGATCGAAACGGAGTTTCGAATAAGGATAAACCAATGATTATCGGCATCGGTATCGATATCCTTGAAGTCGGCCGCATCCAAAGAGTCGTCGAACGAAATGTGCGGTTCCTCGACCGTGTCTTCACGGAAAGGGAAATCCAGTACAGCCAGCCCAAAAAAAATAAATACCAGCACCTGGCGGCCCGTTTCGCCGCCAAGGAGGCGTTCTTCAAGGCCATCGGAAAAAGGATCGCCTGGACGGACATCGAGGTGGTCAATGAGACTTCGGGGCAGCCGCGGCTTGTCGTTCATGCCAAGGAAGATTTCGGGTTTACCCGGAGCCATCTCTCGCTCTCCCACCTGGCAGAATACGCGCTGGCCGTCGTCATCCTTGAAAAATAAACCGGGGTCAAACCTACTCGTTACGCATTTAGCGATTTTCCTGCCTGGATTTGCGTAACGAGTAGGTTTGACCCCGGTTTAAATAATCAGTCTGACCAGGAAGCTGACGATCACCGCAACGGAGATGCTTAGCCCAGCCGAAATGAAAGCGATTTTCTTCCCCGACTCTTTCCAGAGGATGGCAAACGTCGAAAGGCAAGGGATGAAAAAGCTGACAAAGACCGTGAATACGATCATCTGGTCCCGGGTGATGACGCTCAGCAGGTTCTGATAGCCGACGCCCAGCGCCTGGAGCATCATCAACAGGGATAATTCCTTGCGCAAAAACCCGAAAACGAGCGTCACGCCCAGCTCCTTGGGGAGCCCCAGCACGTTCGCGACCAACGGAGACAGAACGGCATTGATGACCCGGTCCCAGTGCATGGACTGGATGAGGCCGAGGACAACGCTCCCGGCGACGAGCAGCGGCCAGGCGAACAGGACGAAGGCCTTCAGCTGAAAATAGATCTTAAAGAGGATGTTTTTCAAGCTCGGGATTTTCAGCGATGGAATTTCCAGGATGAGGCCCGGCGAAGCGTCCTTCATGAACAGGCTGATGACCCGGCCGAGCACCGCTAACAAAAGGACGTTGGCGGCATAAAACCCGAGGGCCCAGATTGGCCCCAGATAAAAGGCTACGAGGGCCAGGATGATCGTCGTCCGCGCCGAGCACGGGATGAAAGGAATGAGGAGGGATGTCAAAATTCTGTCCCGGCGCGATTCGAGGATCCGGGTTGAGACGATGGCCGGCACGTTGCAGCCGAAGCCGAGGATGAACGGCGAAACGGATTTGCCGTGAAGGCCGATGCGGTGCATGAACGTATCCAGGAGAAAGCCGGCCCTGGCCAGATAGCCGATATCCTCCAGAAGGGCCATTAAGAAAAGCAGCGGAACAAAATAGGGCAGCACGATCGCCACGCCCCCGCCGATGCCCTGGAGCAGGCCATCGGCGACATGAAACAGCAGCCCGTTTCCCAGCCGGGCCGCAAGAACGGCTTTCCATCCTGAAAACGGCTTGAGCAGGAGAGTTTCGAGCGGGCTTCCGACTTTAAAAATCAAGAAGAAGAAACTTAAAAAGACGATGAGAAGAATTATGTATCCGAGCAGCGGATGCATGATCAGCCCGTCCAAGCGCTCCTGCCAGCTGACCGTCTTGCCTCTCCGGACGCGGCTGCTCTCTTCGAAAATCTTTTGGGACAGATGATGGCGCTCGGCGGCGATTACTTCATAGACGGGCAAACGGCGCTTGCGCTCGAGGTTAACCCGGACCTCATCCAAAGACTTCTTCAGGGCAGGGTTGATTTCCGCCAAAAATTGGGTGCAGAACAGATTTCCCGACTCTATCATTTTAATGGCGGTGAACCGTTTATTGGCCAGGCAGGAAAAGTCACGGGGAAGGCTCTCGATTAACTTCTCGATCTCTTCCTCCACATCCCCCGACCATTTGAGGCGCGTCCCCAGACAACTAGATTCGAGACACTTGAAAGCAGCCTCGAGCAGCTCCTGGATTCCCTTCCCGCGTGTGGCAATGGTCGGTATGACAGGGACGCCCAGGAGCGCCCCGAGCTTGTGGGGATCGACCTTGATGCCTTTTTTCTCTGCCAGATCGGTCATGTTCAAGGCCATGACCATGGGCAATTCCATCTCGATGAGCTCGAGGGTCAACTCCAGGCTCCTGCCCAGGATGGAGGCATCGACAACATTGATAACGAGGTCCGGCGTTTCCTGGAAGAGATGGGTTAGGGCCACCTTCTCGGCCGGATCGGCGGGATTGAGAGAATACGTTCCGGGCAGGTCGATGATGTTGAGAAGACGGCCCCCGATATTTACCTTGGAGTGGGTGTGCTTGACCGTCGTGCCGGGGAAATTCGACGTCTGAGCTTTATGCCCGGCGATGGCGTTGAAGAGCGTGCTTTTGCCGCAGTTGGGCTGGCCGATAAAAATGGCAAAGGGCGCGTTATTTAGAGCCATCCGCAACTTCCACCAAGATCTTTAGGGCGATGCCCCGGCCGATGGCGACCGAGCCGCCCGACCGGATCATTTTGATCAGCAGCGGGCCGCGCAGAATCCCCTGGCCGACGCGTTCGATCTCGTCCCCCGCGTGAAAGCCCAGGGACAGCAGCCTGCGGCGGACCTGCTCGCCTCCTGAGATATCGACGATCTTCAGGCGAACGCCCTGAGGAGCTTGGCTCAAATTCATTTTTTCCCTCAATTCTTCATCCGTCCGGCTCGCGCCTCGTGGAGGGCAATTTTCACCAAAGAGTATTGTCATACGATGTTTCCGATAAAAAATCAACTGCCGACGGAAGCTCCTTCAAATTAATGATTTCAAGAAGGCCTTAGCATTGCCCCCCGCCCCCTGGGGAACCAGTCCCGTCGGACACTCTTGGAAGGAAACCCTCGCCTAGGGTTTCCTTCCAACGCTCGCTTTGCTCACTGCCATCCTTCCAAGGAGCATCTGGCGATGAATTCATGGGAGGATG
>JAPKZH010000367.1 GCA_026393905.1 Candidatus Aminicenantota bacterium | reverse complement strand
CAACCACGGTTACATGTATGTGAATATCGACGACTGCTGGTCGGTCAAGCCCGGCTCGAACGACCCTGCGCTCCAGGGTGAGGCGCGCGATGGGAAAGGAAAAATCAACTCTAACAAACGCTTTCCTGATATGAAAGCCATGACGGACGATATCCATGCCAAGGGTCTCAAGGCCGGCATCTACACATCGCCCGGGCCGACGACCTGCGCCGGGCATGTTGCCGCTTACCAGCACGAGGAGCTCGATGTCGCCCGCTTTGTCGAGTGGGGCTTCGATTTCCTCAAGTACGATTGGTGCTCGTACGGCAGCATCGCCAAGGACAAGAGCCGGGAAGAGTTCCAGAAGCCCTATCGCTTAATCAGCGAAATTCTCAAAAAGCAGAAGCGGGACATCGTGCTCAACCTCTGCCAATACGGGATGGGCAATGTCTGGGAATGGGGGAGAGAGGTCGGCGGCAACAGTTGGCGGACGGCCGGCGACTTGGGTGGGTCCTTTGAGGGAATCCCGTCGGCGCTGTTCCGCGACGGGTTTGATATCTATGCCAAGAATGAGCTCCAAAAACACGGCGGTCCGGGAGCCTGGAACGATCCCGACTATCTGCTCCTCGGCTATTTGAGCAACTGGAAAGGGCAGACCGTTCCCTCGCCTTTAACGCCCAACGAACAATACACGCATGTCTCGCTCTGGTGCCTGCTGGCCGCCCCGCTGATCTTCAGCGGCGATATCGCAAGGCTGGATGATTTCACGCTGAGTCTTCTGACCAATGATGAGGTGATCGAAGTCGACCAGGATCCTTTGGGACAGCCGGGAAAACGAATCACCAAGAACGGTGACCTGGAGGTCTGGGCGAAAGCCATGGAGGACGGATCGTTGGCCGTCGGATTGTTCAACCGCGGCAACGCCGTCTCCGCGGTCACGGCCAAGTGGGCGGACCTTGGGATCAGCGGCAAACAGCGGGTTCGCGACCTATGGCGGCAGAGCGATGTCGGCGTGTTCGAGACCGAATTCCAAGCCGCCGTCGCCCGTCACGGCGTCGTTCTAATCCGCCTCTGGCCGGTTCATTGATCAAAGTATCTTCGATCCGGGGGCTGAACGATGACGGGCTATGAACGAATCGCCGCGGCCATGGACGGGCGGATGCCGGATAAGATCCCCATCATGCTTCACAATTTCATGATGGCGGCACGGGAGCGCGGGATCACCATGCGGCAGTTTCGCCAGAGTCCGCAGTTGATCGCCGAGAGTTTCATCCGGGCCGCCGAAGCCTATGACGTGGACGGAGTCCTGGTCGATGTCGATACCGTCACCTTGGCCGGCGCGGCCGGCGTCCCTATCGATTTCCCGGACGATGAGCCGGCGAGGTGCCGTTCGGGAAGGCTCGATCGCCTGGACATGGTCGAAGTTTTGGAACCGGTGGACATTCAGAGCTATCGAGGCGTCTCCATCTGGCTCGAAGCCGTCCGGCTGTTGCGACGCCATTTCGGCAACGACATCATGGTTCGCGGCAACTGCGACCAGGCGCCATTTTCCCTGGCCGGCATGATGCGCTCACCCGCCCAGTGGATGATGGATTTGCTCGAGGAACGCAACGGGCCTCTCATCTTCAAACTTCTCGACGTTTGCCTGGATGTCTCCCAGCAGTTCATCCGGCTGATGGGCGAAGCCGGCGCTCATATGGTTTCCAATGGAGACAGCCCGGCGGGGCCGGATCTCATCTCTCCAGGCATGTACCGCCGGTTCGCGCTTCCCTCTGAAAAAGCTCTGGTGGATGCCGCCGGCCGCCTGGGCCTGCCGTATGTCCTCCACATCTGCGGGAACACCAGCTTAATTCTCAAGGACATGGTTTCCACAGGCGCCGACGGCCTGGAACTGGATTATAAGACGGACGCCCGGTTGGCCCACGATTTGATGAAAGACCGATGCACATTTTTCGGCAATCTGGATCCGGTGAATGTGCTGGCCTTGGGAAACCGGGATCTTGTCGAGAAAAAGACACGAGAGCTCATCGAGATATTCTCCGATGCGTCCCGCTTAGTGCTCAATGCGGGATGCGCCATTCCGGCCGACACGCCAAAAGAAAATATTCGGGCCATGATCCAGGTCGCCCGGAATTTCCGCTAACGGATTCGTTTTATCTAAAATCCCGAAGGGAGGGACGGTATGAAAGATGAGATCATAAAAATCGGATTCTTGATCATTTTCGCCTCTGCCTCTCTCGTCTCTGCCGGAAGAGCGGCTGAGGAGTGGCCGTTCCTCAAGCACTACGACCAGGCGCATCTGGCCCAGGTTGCCCTCCCGCTGGGAGGGATCGGGACGGGGACGGTTTCTCTTGGCGGAAGGGGCGATCTGCGGGATTGGGAAATCATGAACCGGCCGGCAAAGGGATATCATCCCGGCTCGCCCTTTTTTGCCATCTGGCTGAAGACGGCCGATGGAAAAACCTGGACCCGGGCCCTGCAGGGTCCGGTCGAGCCATTCCAATACAGCGGGCCTTTCGGGGTGAAGGATGCGACGAATCCCGGCCTCCCGGTCTTTCGTAATTGCTCCTTTGACGCAGGCTATCCATTCGGCCGGGTCAATCTTTGGGATCCGGACCTCCCGGTAACTGTCAAGATCAAAGCGTTCAATCCCTTGGTGCCGGCCGATGTTGAGGCCAGCGCGATTCCTATCGCCGTTCTTACCTATGAAGTCACGAACAACGCGGAGATCGAAATGGCCGTCTCGGTGTCCGGCGCGATCCAGAACTTTATCGGCAACGACGGGACAAAATCGCTGGCCTCAAAGAACAGGAACCGGTTTCGCAAAGGCGGTGCCGTCCAGGGAATTTTTATGTCCTCGGACGGCGTTCCGAAAGAGGCCGAACAGTGGGGGACGGTAGCCTTGACCGTTCCGGCAGGCGAGGACGTGACATTCAGGACGGCCTGGCTGGCCAGAGGATGGGGGACATCGCTCCTCGATTTTTGGGACGACCTCAGCGACGACGGCAGGCTGAACGATCATTCGTCCGGCGAAGATATGCCCCGGGGATCGTTAGCCGTCCAGGCCAAGATCCCGCCGCGACAGAAACGCGATTTTACGTTTTACATAACCTGGCACTTTCCCAACCGCTTCGCCTGGTCGGCGAAGAGACTCGGCAACTTTTACACCACCCGCTATGGAGATGCCTGGGATGCCGCGGAAAAAACCATCCCTCGTCTCGGCCGTCTCGAGGCTGAGACGCTGGATTTCGTCAGGGCTTTTTGCCAGAGCGACCTGCCCGAGGTCGTCAAAGAATCCGCCCTTTTCAACCTCAGCACGCTGCGCTCCCAGACCTGCTTTCAGACCGAGGATGGCCGCTTTTTTGCCTGGGAAGGATGCGGCGACAAGGAGGGATGCTGCTTCGGCAGCTGCACCCACGTCTGGAACTACGAGCAGGCGATTGCCTTCCTGTATGGGACGCTGGCCAAGTCTCTGCGCGAGGTGGAGTTCAGGCAGCAGACCGACGATTCGGGGCTGATGAGCTTCCGGGTGAAGCTCCCCCTGGATGAGAGCCACTTCGACAAGGCCGCGGCCGACGGGCAGATGGGCTGTATCATCAAGGTCTATCGCGATTGGCAGCTCTCCGGGGATGAGGCCATGCTCAAGTCTGTCTGGCCCCGAGTCAAGAAAGCTCTGGAGTTCTGCTGGATCAAGGAGGGTTGGGACGCCGACAAGGACGGGGTCATGGAAGGCTGCCAGCACAACACCATGGACGTGGAATACTTCGGGCCGAACCCGCAGATGGGTCTATGGTATTTAGGGGCCCTGCGGGCGGCGGAAAGAATGGCGGTTTACGTCCGGGACAAGGCCTTTGCCGAGACCTGCCGAACCCTTTTCGAAAAAGGAAGCCGATGGATCGACGCCAATCTTTTCAACGGCCGCTACTACATCCACAAGATCGTGCCTCCGAGGGATAAATCCAATATTGCGCCGAGCCTTTTGGTCGGCATGGGGTCAACCGATTTTGCCAATCCTGATTACCAGCTCGGCAACGGCTGCCTTGTCGACCAGCTCGTCGGGCAGCTGCTGGCCCATGTCACAAACCTGGGCTATCTGGTCAAGCCCGAAAACGTGAAGACCACCCTTGACAGCATCATGAAATATAATTTTCGCGGCTCCCTCCAAGACCATTTCAACTGCATGCGCACGTTCGCCCTGGGCGATGAAGCGGCCCTGCTGATGGCCAGCTATCCCGACGGCCGTCCCGCCAACCCCTTTCCTTACTTTACCGAAGTCATGACGGGGTTCGAGTACACAGCGGCCATCGGTATGCTCTATGAGGGCCAGGTCGAAAACGGGCTCCGCTCGATCGCCGCCGTTCGCAGCCGCTATGACGGGCTGAAGCGCAATCCTTATGACGAGGCGGAATGCGGACACCATTACGGCCGGGCCATGATCAGCTGGGCGGCGCCGCTGGCCTTGACAGGTTTTCGCTATTCGGCGGTCGATCGAACGCTTGCCTTTGCCGCGAACGAAGGGAATTTTTTCTGGTCGAACGGCTATGCTTACGGGACGGTCCGGCTCAAAGGCTCGGGCGAAAAGAGGACGGCGGGGATCAAGGTCCTCAAAGGAGAGCTGGCCTTCAAGTCATTGATATTAAACGTTTATGGAGAGATAAAATTCAAGACGCCCCAGATCCTCAAGGAAGGAGAATCGAGGGAATTTGAGGTTCCCGCCGTCAAAATAAAAGCGGAATAAATTGTCTTTGCCGGAAGCCCGGCGACGTGGCAATCTCGTGTCCGGATCCTGCGGCGAGGCCAGAGAGGAGATTGCTCGTTTGGCTCGGAATGACGGCAAAAAAATAGTGGAGAGGCCATATGGTCATGGTCTCGAGCGACAACGGCTCAACCTATAAGATCGGAGGGTATGATCCCGATTTCTTCAAGGGAACCGGTCCTTTCAGGAGCGCCAAGGGCTCTGTGTACGAAGGCGGGATCCGGGTCCCTCTGATCGTCCGCTGGACCGGCCGGATCAAGCCGGGAAGGACGACCGATCATGTCGCCGCTCTCCAGGATGTGCTGCCCACGCTGCTCGAAGCCGCCGGCGCCGTTCGGCGGATCCCGGCCGGTATTGACGGCTTAAGCTACCTGCCCACTCTGCTCGGGACGGGCAAGCAGTCCGAGCACGAATATCTCTACATGGAATTTCCTGCCTACGGCGGGCAACAGATGGTCCGTTTCGGCAACTGGAAGAGCGTCAGGCAGAATCTTTTAAAGAATTCGGCCGCTCCCATCGAGCTTTACGATTTGGCCACGGATGTCGGAGAGAAGATTGATCTGGCCCCGAAAAATCCGGAGCTCGTTGAAAGAATCCGCCGGATCATGAAGAGTGCCAGGCATCCTTCCAAAGAATTCCCGTTCCCGGCCTTGGATAGCTAACCGGGGTCAAACCTACTCGTTACGCATCTTCCCCTGGTGAATTTTGCGTAACGAGTAGGTTTGACCCCGGAAATTAATACTTCTGCCAGTTGGGCTTGTGGTCGTAGACCCACCTGTAGTAATCGGTTTTTTTGAGCTCGGAGGCGGCCTCTTCGTCAAGGAGGACGATGGCCCGCTGGTGGAGCTGGAGGATCGAGGCCGGGACCATCGCCGTGATCGGTCCCTCGATAGTCTGGGCGATAGGCCGGGCTTTTGCCTTCCCTAAGGCCAGGAGCAAGCAGGTCCGGGACTCCATGATCGTTCCCAAGCCCATGGTGATGACGTGGAGGGGAACGTTCTCCTCACCGCCGAAATCCTCCCCATGATCCTTGCGCGTCTCGGCCGTCAACGTCTTGATCCGAGTCCTCGAGGTCAGGGAGGAAGAGGGTTCGTTGAACCCGATGTGTCCGTCCCGGCCGATCCCGAGGATCTGGATGTCGATGCCGCCCGAAGATTTGATCGTCTCCTCGAATTCGCGGCAGGCGGCCGGGATGTCCGGGGCCATGCCGTTCGGGATGTTGACCCGCTCGTCAGGGATGGCGATGTGGCCGAACAGATTTTTCCACATATAGCTGTGGAAGGACGCCGGATGCGAAGGATCCAGGCCGATATATTCATCGAGATTGAAGGCGGTAATCCGGCCAAAATCCAGTCCTTGCTCTCGGTGCATTTGGACCAGGAACTGATAGAGCAGGAGCGGTGTTTTTCCCGTGGCAAATCCCAGGACCGCGTCAGGCTTGCCCTGGACATGCCGGGCGATGATCCTGGCTCCCAGGAGGCTCGCCTGCCGCAAATCAGACTGGATAATGACTTCCATAGCGCCCATTATAGCAGAGTCGGCTTGAGAGGGAAACTGCTTACCGGACTCTTTTCAAGAGAGCCGTTTCCTTCGCCCGGTCGTCCGGAAGGCGGTTTCGGTTTTAGCGCCGGGCTTGTCTCGTCCTATTTTCTATGGTAATGAATAGACGATCCTCAATGCTCTCGGAGACGCTTTCATCGGGAAGCCTTATGAAACCTCATCGTCCAACGCTCAGTGAGCCGCAGTGGTTTATCGGGGCGGTTTTGATCGTCTTGTCGGCCGCGGCGATCGTCTTCTTTTCTCCCGGCTGCAAGAGGACGGGTGGATCGGCCAGCCAGAAAAAAGGACATCTGACCCTGGCCGTCATTCCCATGGGGACGACCCACGAATTCTGGAAAGCGATTCATGCCGGCGCTCTGACGGCCGCCCGGGAGCTCGGTGTGGAGATCATCTGGAAAGGGCCGCTGAAGGAAGACGACCGGAACGAGCAGATCCAGATCGTGGAAACCCTGACCAACGCCGGCGTCGACGCGCTGGTCTTGACGCCCATGGATGACCGGGCCCTTGTCCGGCCCGTAGTCGAGGCCAAAAAGCTCGGCGTCCCCACCGTCATCTTCAACTCGGCGCTCCAGGGCGGCCATCATGTGGCCTTCATTGCTACCGATAATTATCAGGGCGGGGTTTTGGCTGCCGACCATATCGGTTCGTTGATGAAAGGCAGAGGAAGTCTGATCCTCATCCGTTTGAAAGAAGGCGTCGAGGGCACGACCAAGCGCGAAGAGGGATTTTTAAAGACCATCCGCTCCAAGTTCCCCGGCATTCAAATTCTTTCGGACAATCAATACGCAGGCGTCGGCACGGAAACCGCCTACCAGACGAGTGAAAACCTCCTGGCCAGGTTCAACGATGTCGAGGCGATCTTTACGCCCAACGAATCCTCGACCTTCGGATGCCTGAGGGCGCTCCAGGACCACGGCCTGGCCGGCAAAGTCATCCATGTCGGGTTCGACTCTTCCAAAAAGCTCATCGAGGCGCTGGCCAAAAAGGAGATTCACGGGCTTGTCCTTCAAGACCCTTTCCGGATGGGATATCAAAGCGTCCGCACGGCCGTGGCCTATCTCAAGGGGGAGCCGTATGAGAAGGTGATCGACACGGGCGTTTTCCTGGCCACTCCCGAAAATATGAATGACCCGAACATCAGGCGGCTGCTTTCGCCCGACCTTTCGATCATGGATAAATAAAAATGGCGAGGACGGTATGCAAAAAAAATCTGCGGCCTTTATTTTTGTTTTAATTTTTCTGACAATCCTTGGGCCGGCCAGACGGACAACCCGAGCGGTCCGGCTGCCGGACAGAAAACCTATTTCGACGACGGCGGCCGGCTCCGTATCATCTCCTCCAGCCACCAGGACATCGCCTGGATGGACAGCCCTCAGAAATGCATCGAATACCGGGACAAGCAATGCATCACGCCCGCGCTCGAATCAATGGCTAAAAATCCCGAATACTGCTTCGTCATGGAGAACATGCTGAACCTGATGGAATATATCGAGCGGCATCCTGACCGGAAGGCCGACATTCTCCGCTTTACCAAGGACGGCCGGATGGAGTGGGGCGCGACCTTCAACCAGCCGTATGAATCGTTGCTCTCGGGCGAGCAGCTCGTCCGCCAGACATATTTCGGCCGGAAGTGGATCAAGAAAAATTTCCCCGGCTGCGATGCCGCCGTCTATTTCAACCCGGATGTCCCCGGCCGGGCGCTCCAGATGGAGCAGATCTTGAGCAAAGCCGGCATTCCTTATATGGTCATCAGCCGCTATCATGAAGGATTCTACCGCTGGCTGAGCCCGGACGGCTCGTCCGTGCTGGCCTATTCGCCCGGGCATTATGGCAATTCTGCATCCATGCTGAACGCCAAGCCCCCCGAGGGCCGTCGGGCCATTGCCGACAAGCTCGGCCAATGGGGCGAGTATTATCGGACTCGCCGGATTCCTCCGGAATTCCCGCTGCTCAATTCCGTGGATTTTTCCAAGCCCGCGGATTTCGGCGGCTTGATCAACCTGTGGAACGGCGCGGCCAAATCGGCTGGCGGACGTCAGGCTTCTCAGATGCAATATTCCTCGGCCCGGCAATTTTTCGAGGCGATCTCCAAAAACAATCCGTCCTTCGACCGGGTCATGGGCGAACGCCCGAACCTGTGGCTTTATATCGACGGCCCCACCCATCACTGGGCGATCTCCGCGCAGCGCGAAGCGGCGGCGCTTCTCCCGGCCGCCGAGATCTTCAGCACGGTCCGCGCGCTCCTAGAAGGCAGCTTCAAGAATTATCCCGGGCCGGCCATGGAACAGGCATGGCTGGCGGCGATCTATCCCGACCACGGTTGGGGGGGAAAAGAAGGCCAGATTACGGACAGGCTGTTTCGGAAGAAATACGAACTGGCTCGCGACATGGGCCTAGAGATGCTGACCGTCGCTCTCGAGGCCATTTCCTCCCGCGTCAAAACGGCCCCGGGCAGGGGATTCCCGATCATCGTTTTCAACCCTTTATCTTGGCCGCGCACGGATCCCGCGACCTTCACGACCCGGAAGCCCCGCGCCGGCTTTTCCATTCAAGATGGACAGGGGAAGGTTGCACTCCATCAAGTTTTACCGCCGCTCGTGGATCAGGATCCCGAAGCCGTCCGGGTTGAATTCATAGCCCGGGACGTTCCTCCCATCGGCTACAAAACGTGGTATTTGGTTGAGGACAAGGCGGCTAAGCCTGACCAGCCGCCCGGACCCTGGTCCGCCCGCTTCTATGAGAATCGCTTTTACAAAGTCGAGTTTGCGCCCGGCGGGCTCAAGAGCGTCTTTGACAAAGAGCTGCGGAGCGAAATCCTCGACACACAGAAATTCCTGGGCTTCGAGGTCTTCACCATGCAGTCCGTGGGCAGCGGGGCTGGAGAGTTCGGCCGCGTCCAGCAGCCGACCATGGAAGGCTTCGACAAGCTCAGCGCCCATAAGACTCCATGGGCCTTCGAGCCCAGGGAATCGGGGCCGGTCAAAACGGTCTTTCGGATGAACCAGCCTCTCTCCTGCGGCACGATCCAAGTCGAAATCATCGTCTATAACGAGATCAAAAGGATCGACTGTGAGGTGGCGATTCTCGGATGGGACGGCTCGCCCTATCGCGAATTCCGCGTGGCGCTCCCTGTGGCGGCTCCCGGAGGACAAGTGGCCTATGATGTCCCCATGGGCATTGTCGAGGTCGGCAAAAGCGAAGTCCAGGGGACCGGCGGCCCGGCCTATGGCAGCCTGGTTTATGATGAGCCGTGTTCGCAGATCCGGCCGAGGGAAGTCCAAAATTTCCTCAGCGCCGGGGGCGCTCGATTCGGCGTGACGATGAGCACGAGTGTCGCCGTCAACGATTACCAGGACCCGACCACGGATCCGACGGGCTATCCGGTTCTCCAGGCCGTCCTGCTGGCATCGCGGCGGAGCTGCCACGGCGAAGGCAACTGGTATCTCCAGGAGGGCGACCACACCTTCAGGTTCTCGCTGTTCTCCCATGCCCCGGGCTGGCAAAGAGGATACCGCCGGGGCATCCAAGCCAATCATCCGCTTGTCGCGGTCGTCAATCCCGAACAAAAGAATACGGCCATGCTTCCCGAGCAAAAAAGCTTCTTCTCCGTTTCCGCCGACAACGTCCTGGTCAGCACGATCAAAAAGTGCGAAGACGATAATTCGGTGATCGTCCGCATCTATGACACGGAGGGATTGGACTCGGAGGTCCAACTGATCAGCTTTGTTCCGATGGAAAAGGCCGAGCTGGTCAATATGATCGAGGAGGAGGGAAAAGCTATTCCCTCCTTAAAATCCGGCCTCAGACTCCGCGTCGGCCACCATGCTATTGAGACGCTGAAGCTCAAGCCGGCCAAAAACTGATCCTTGTTTCGGACGGAGATCACCGTTTTGGCGGGGATTTTCATAAAAATCCCCCTCCTTCCTTTTTTGGGGAAGGAAGGGGATTCGAGGGAAACTCGTTCGAGATGTGAATAGACGCCGAGGAGGCCGACGGTCGCGTGTGGCCGTCGTGGACGCCGGATGGACGCCACGTTGTCTTCGTGAAAGGCCAGAGAGG
>JAPKZH010000055.1 GCA_026393905.1 Candidatus Aminicenantota bacterium | reverse complement strand
AAGGACGCCCTGCCGACGTTCTACAACCTCACCCTCCGGCTCGAAAAGCAAATCAACATCGGAAGCGCCGGTCGCCTCTACATCATGGTTGACGCCTTCAACCTGCTCAACTCCAACATGCCCATCCGCTCCTATTCCAAGAATGACGGCAACGCCTACTTGCGCAACGTGGGCACAGGCGTCGAACAGTACAGCCACGCTCCGTACGCCAACAACGGCATCCTCAACGAAATCCTCAACCCCAGGGTCTTGAGGATAGGCGCCCGGTTCGAATTCTAAGCGGTATTAGCTGACGCACGAAAGCCCGTCCCGGCCCGAGCCGGGATGGGCTTTTTTTTGGTTGGGTACACATGCCCCAAGCGGACCAAGGTCCGCTTACGGTATGTGCACCCGAAACGAAGCGAGGAATCTCGTTTATGCTGTCGCCTTAAAATGTTATAATATTCAAGCAACGTTTTAAGGGAGTTTACGGTTTAGAGGAATAAGAAGAATAAGATGAAAAGAAGACGGCCCTGGCTTCTCTCCTTGGTCTTCTTGAGCTTTCTCTTTGCTTTCAGCGAGGCGAAGACCGTAGGCCAAAAAATGGAGAAACCAAAGGAGAAAAAAATCGACCAGAGGGCCTTGGAAGCGGCCCTGGCTCCCCAATATCAAAAATTCTTGAAGATTACGGCTTACATCATTCTGCCCGCCGAAAAAGATGTCTTACTCCGGCTGACCTCGGACCGCGAGCGGGACCTTTTCATCGATTCATTCTGGAAACAGAGAGACCCGACGCCCGGCACTGCCGAGAATGAATACAAGGACGAGATTCTCAAACGGTTCGCCTTTGTGAACGATCGTTATGCCCGCGGGACGACGCTCGAGGGATGGAAGACGGACATGGGCAGAATCTATATGATTCTCGGCCCGCCGGTGAGCACCGAGAGTTTCGAGGCCAGTCTTGGCCTCGTCCCCTGCATAGCCTGGTATTATTACGGCGATACCCGGAAAAATCTTCCTCCCTATTTCGGGCTCGTTTTTTTCCAAAAAGGAGGAGCGGGCGCCTTCCGTCTCTACGATCCGTTTTCGGACGGCCCCTTTAGCCTTCTCCAGCACAAGCGCGACCTCGATTCCGATGATTATTCCGGGCTCTATGATAAGATCTTTGATATCGCGCCGACGCTGGCCGACCTCTCCCTGTCCTTGATTCCCGGAGAATACGGCACGAATTTCCAGCCTTCGGCCCGCAACAACATCATCCTGGCCAACATCCTCGACTCCCCGAAAAAGGACATCAATCCCAGCTATGCCACTCATTTCCTCGACTACAAAGGCTTCGTCACCACGGAATATCTGACGAACTACATCGAAATGCAGGGCTTCGCGACCTTGATCCAAGATCCCGTCCTCGACATGCGGTTCGTCCATTTTTCACTCGTTCCCCAGAAATTATCCGTCGATTTCTACGATCCCAAGGACCAGTATTATTGCACCTTTAAAGTATCGGTCAGCTTGCGCAAGGGAGACGCCGTCATTTATCAATACACCAAGGATTTTCCCGTAGAGATCCCTTCGGACGAATTGGACCGAATCCAGAAAAACGGGATCGCCATCGAAGATACATTCCCCATGATCGAGGGGAATTACCAGATGGCCGTCCTCCTCCAAAACACGATCGGCAAAGAGTTTAGCGTCTATGAAAAAGATATCGGCATGGCCGAGCTCGGCGACAAGCCGCAAATCGACGGGCCGTTTGTTGGATATAAAATTGATCCCTTTCAAAGCGATATCCATATCCCTTTCAAGCTCGATGATAAGAAGCTCGTCTTTGACCCGAAGATGACGTTCGCCGCCGCTGATGAAATCGATATCCTGTGGTCCGTCCTCAATCTTTCGCCCGACCTGTGGCGGGAGGGCGAGGTCCAGCTTGTCGTCAAGGGCCAGCGGCCGAAAGAACCCGTTGAAAAAAGCTACCTTTTGAAGCTCATGGGCAGCCCTTACCGAAAGATCGTCAGCCTGAGTCACCGTCTTTCGGCGAAAGACTTCAGCCCGGATTATTATGAGCTCAAATTGATTCTGAAGGGAGGAGACGGCAAAACGATCGATGAGAGAAGGGAGCATTTCGTCATCTCTCCGGAGGCGGCGATCCCTCATCCGTTCACTAAAGCCAAAGGATTCGCTCTATCCAATCAATTCTATTATTACTATCAGCTGGCCCACCAGTATGACAGGACCAATGTCAACGACAAGGCCGAAGCCGCGTTCGCCAAGGCCATGTCGCTGAATCCGGCTTATAAAGAAGGGATCGTTGAATTCGCAAACTTTTTAATCAAAGCTCAGAAATTCGACCGGGCTCTGGAGCTCATCGAGAGCGTCCTGGATTATGAAAAAGCCCGCTACGGATACTGGGTGCTCCGGGGGCTGGCCCTAATGGGCAAAGCCATGTATGCCGAGGCGATCGCCAGCCTCTTGGAGGGCAATAAAATCTACAACAGCGACACGCGATTGCTCAATGCCCTGGGGAACTGCTACGCCCGGACCGATCAAATCCAGCCGGCTCTTGAGGCTTTTCGGGCCTCCTTGAAACTGAACCCCAACCAGGAGGACGTCAAAAAAATCGTCCAAGGCCTGGAGAAGTCGAAGTAAGTCATTTGCCGGCGCATTCAAGGGGATGTCATTGCCGCGAGCGATGCAATGCGCCTTTGATAAAAGCGTCCCTTTGTTGAGAAGAAATTCCACAGAATCTTTTAAACGTCAAACAATTTGGTGCGGGGCCTGGCGATCTTTATCAAAAATCTTTGTCCGTCCCTATTTTTCTAGCCGGCGCTTCCGCCGCCGCCCCCGCCTCCCCCGCCGCCTCCTCCGCTGAAGCCCCCTCCGCCGCCGGACGAATAGTGCGCCGCCGAAGTGCTGGCCTGCTGGATGGAGCTCGAGATGTGGTCGATGCTGCTGATCATGCTCGTCAGGCGGCCGGAGCTGATGAAGGCAGCCTGGCTGTAACCATGATACCAGGCGGGTGACGCCGCCCGCTCGTCCTTGAGGATGATGGGGAGCGCCGTGATGATCTTTTTCGCGTTTCCAAAAATGATGCCGAAGACGAGGTATCGCTCCCACAGCTTGTAAGATTCGGGCGGCAGTTCCTTGAAATCGGAAAAGTCATCCAGGAACCGGTGCAGGGCTTTCCACTGGTCATTCTCGTGCGCCCAATGTTGAGCCCGCCGCTTCATGAACGGAATGAGGAGAATCGCGAGAGCGACCAATGCGGGATTGAGGGTTAAAACGGCCAAAAGCCAAGTGACAACGAGAAAGATATTGCGCATGCGCAAGCTCGCCGGCTCGATGAAATTGAGCTTTTTCCCCTCGAGTTTGATGTTCTTGGCCCATTCCTGATACCATTTTTGAAATGTCTGGGGATTGCGTTTGAGGTATTTTTTGATATTGTCGAGCGTCTGGCGCGCGCCGACCCGCGGCGCATCGTCAGACGGCTCACTGAACAGCCATTCTAAAAGATCCCGCTCGTAGCTGAGCAGGGTCGTTTCGTTCTGAAATTCTTTGCGCAGAGTCAGCGTCGTTTCGTAGTCGTTTTTGCTCCCGAAGAGGCCCCGTTTTTCAACCAGCCGGTCCTCGATCTCGATATAGCCGCGCCTGGCCAAATCGAAAATCGTCGCCGTGAACGACTTCGGCGTGATCCCCGCCCCTTCCTTTAAAAGGACTTCGACAAGAGCCGGCTGGAGCTTAGAGGCAGGCTCATGGGCATAGGGAGGAATATCCATAAAGCGATAATCCTTGCCGACCTTTTTCCAGAAACGCAAATAAAAGAGCAGCCAGATGAGCGGCACCAAGAAAAATAAGACGAGCCAGGCATAAAATCCCCGCTTCAGGTTCTTTGCATTACGCGCATCCCCCTCCTGGTCGCGCTTGGCTTTGGCGATGGTGTCTTGGACGAATTGCGCTTCTTCCCGGCGGATCGAGTCCACGGTGTGGCGAGTCGAGGGAACGCCGCTCACCAGCCCCGCCGGCCAAATCATCCGGATTTCCACGAATTGGCCGGACCGGATATATATGGCCGTGAAACGAGCTGTCTGGCCGTCCACGATTTCAGCTAAGCCCGAAAGAGGCCCATGCCCATAGACGAGAATATCGCGCGGATCCGACACGGGTTCCGGAAGGCGGACGGTGATGACAGCGTTATGAGTAGGCTTGTCCCACCCTTCTCCGATCACCTGCCAATAAAGCTCGGAGACGTCCGGATAACTGATGACTCCGCCGCGGGCTCTGTAATGGATGTGGAACGTGCGGCGCTCGTTGCGGGCCGAATAATACCATTTGGCTTCGAAGCGGCCCTTCGTTTCGCCGACCTCCGTTCGCAGCGGTATGTTTTGCTCGTCGGTGATCGAAAAATCCACTAGGGAAGCTTCATAGCGGGTGCCCTGCCTGTCGATTCGGAGCGGGATCCAGAGCTTCGCCCAGCTGAATCTCCCCTGGAATTCATAGGTCCGGAATTCGTCGACGGAAAATGACCCGTCCTTGTCGATCTGGATCTGGATCCGCACCTCGGGAAAATAGAAGTTTTTCGATTCGTCCCCGGCCGCGGGAATGAAGAGGATGAAGAACAGAACAGAGCTAAACAAAAAAAAGCCGACGGCCGATTTGACTTTTAAACTTTTCCTTATAAGCATTGGATATCCTCGCATAATTAATGGGGTCAAACCTACTCGTTACGCATCTTTCCCTGGCCAATTGTGCGTAACGAGTAGGTTTGACCCAGATTTTATTTCAGGGCGGCCAGGCGCTTCTTGGCGTCCGCGACATCGGGATGGCCGGGGTCGGCGTCCTTCCAGAATTCAAGGAATTTTTGATACTGCTCCCGGGCCTGGGCCTTCTCGCCTTTTTCTTCATAGATCCGGCCCAGCCTGTAGTGATACAGTCAATGGTCATCAGCCGTTTGTATTCCGAGATTGCCTTATCCAGCTCTCCCTTTTTCCAGTATGCCCGGGCCAAAACGTCTTTGAGGAAGGGCTGGTTGGTGACGGCCAGGCTTGCCGTATTCATTAGCGGCGGATCTATGGGAACGATTTTTTCCGCAAGGGCGATGGCTTTATCGATGGAACCTTCCGCCAGTAAAAACTCTGCCTTCAACAACTCATAACGGAACGTCATATCTTTTATATTGGCTGAATCCACGCCGGGCAGAAGAGGCTCGATTTCAGCCAGCCTTGCTTTCGCGTCGTCAATCCTTCCTTGTTTAAGGTCCACCCATCCGCGCTGGAAACTGTCTTGCGCCGTAATAAAGGTCTTTACGGCCGGATTCTGCTTGAAATTATAATCGATCCATCCCTGGAAGGATCTTCGGGCTAGGTCGAATTGCCCGAGATCCGAATAAATATATCCGGTGATCCAGTCGACCGTTGCGCCACCGTACGTGAATTCCGCCTTTTCAGCCTGTTTTTTTATAGCAAAATATTCTGCCAGAGATTGACTCCAACGACCGAGGAAATAGTCGAAGTAAGCTTTCAGCCAATATCCTCCCCATTTCGCCGATGGACTCGGAGCTCGCTCGATAAATTGACCAACCCAATTCATCGTCTCTGGGTAATCTTCTTTAAGAGCAAAACTATAGGCCAATCCTTCGCAAGAGCTATAAAAATCGGGCTTAATGGCCAAGGCCTCCTTATATTTTGCGATGGCCTCATCCAGCTTTCCCAGGCGCAGGTTCATTTCGGCGATGGAGTCCACGGGATTGGGAAGTCCCGGATTGACGGACGCATAGCGCTCGAAGTGCTCGACGGCCTTTTTAAAATCGCCGATCTGCGCATAGTCATAGGCGAGTTGATTGATGGCAAAGCCGAAATTCGGGTCAAGCGCTATGGCCTTGTTGAGCGCCTCGATGGCTTCCGGATATTGCTCTTGGCCTTCATAATAAAATCCCAGTTCGGAGTGGGCATATTTTTCTTCAGGATATTTTTCGATCAATTCGGACAGGATGCGGAATCTTTTTCCCGGATTCCTTTCGATGACGCTGGCGTAGGAAGCCTCTATGTAAAGCCTCTCTTTCTCATTGGCTTCCTGAGAATATTTTTTGGCAATTTCGTAAGCTCCCTCCCGGGCTTTATACTCGAGCAAATGTCCGTTGGCCCAGGCTAGGTAGAGATAGGCTACAGCAAAGCTCGGGTCAAGCTCGACGGCCTTCTTCAGGAATTTTTGGGCGTCTTGATAAAAAAACTTTTCGTAATCATCCCGGCCCCTCAAAAAATAGTTATAGGCGTCCATCGAATTGGTGGTGAGG
>JAPKZH010000605.1 GCA_026393905.1 Candidatus Aminicenantota bacterium | reverse complement strand
ATCCTGCGGCGAAGGCGTCTCCGGCACACGTGGTATCCAGGACCTTGACGCGGTAGGCCGCGAAATCCGAAAGGCCGTCCTTTGTGGCCAACATGGCTCCCCGCTCACCGCGCTTGACGGCCACCGCCTTTGGCCCGTACGCGAGCAGGGCCCGGGCCGCCTCCCGCGGGTCTTCTTTACCGGCGAGCATGGCCGCCTCTTCCTCGTTCGTAATGAGGTAATCGATTTTCGGGAGGGCGCCCTCGAGCTTCCGCATCCAGTTGCCGTAAATGTCCCAATCCGTATCGAGCGATGTGACGCAGCCAAACGATTTCGCCCGGCCCATGAGCTCGGCCAGGTCGAGGTTCAGCATCTTCATCGCGCCGCCGACGTGGACGATGCGGGCGGCCTTCAAGAGGTCATCGGCTACGTGATGGTTGGCCAGCTTTTCGCACCCGCCGGCGCGGTAATAGAACGACCGCTGGCCCGCCCCGTCGACCAGGACGATCGCCGCCGAGGTCGGCCATTCGGCCTCCCGTCTTACGGCATCGACGTTGACGCCGGCATTTCTTTGGTCGGCGAGTGCCGCGTCCCCGAAGGGATCCTGGCCGATCAGCGCGGCCAGCCAGGTCTCGACTCCGAGCTTGGCCAGGACCGCGGCCGTGTTGGCGGCGCAGCCGCCTGAGAGAAGATCCAGTTCCTCGACCGGCTCCGTCCGGCCGGGGTAGGGGAGCTTCTCGACCGGCCGCAGCACGACATCCGCCACGAGTTGTCCGACGCAAAGTATGGCCATGCTCACTCCTGATCCATGTTACTCACATCTATGCAAGAAATAAAGCGGCAAAAGCTGGGCGGCGATGAGGGGCGCCCGAACGCCCGAAAAGGGGATATGGCGGGGATATATGCTTACGGAGGCACGACGTAGCGCGGCTCCAACCATCGTATGTCGATCTCGAGACGCCGCAGCAGGTCCTCGTAATTGTAAACCTTCAGGTCATCCGTCATATATCGGTTTACTTCCGGCTGGCTTTGTAGTCGGCGGGCGTCCGGTCGGGCATCCGGCGATCGACGGCGGTAAGGACTCTTTCCCGCGGCGTCATGGCTCGTTTCGATCCGACTTCCCTGCGGCGTACTCCGCCATGAACTCGAGGATAAGGGACATGGAGACGGCTCCGGGGTCGGGATGCCCGAGCGACCGTTCGCCGAGCGTCTTAGCCTTTCCGATGGCCGCCACCATCTCCCGGGTTTTCTCCATCCCGAGCCTGGCGGCTTCCGCGACCGCCTTCAGCGCCTCGTCGAGGGGCGCTGAAATCCAACGCTCCGACTCAACGGCCGCCGGCTCCAGCGCGTCGATCATGGTTTTATCGCCCGCTTTCGCTTTGCCGCGGTCTTCGACGGCCCGCAGCCCGTCGAAAAGCATACGGGAAAAAAGCGCCGCCGTCAGGACGTCCCGGTCCCCGGCGTTCTCGGCGGCCCCGCGGAAGAGCGTTCCGAAAACGGCCCCGGCGGCCCCGCCCGCCGAAGTCAGGATGGCCATCCCCACAGTCTTGAAGAGATGTCCGATTGAGGTGAATTCCCGGCCTTCGATCTTTTGGATGACGCTTTCAAATCCCCGGGCCATGCCCACGCCGTGGTCGCCGTCGCCGATGGCCTTGTCGGCCTGCGTCAGCCGGTCCGTGCTGGCGATCATCCCGCGCGAGACGGCGACGATCATCTCGCGGACTTCGGGGAGGGGGAGTTCCGACTTTCCCATTTCCCCTATCCTTTGACAAACCCGAGCGAGCGGGCGGGGAGATCGTAGTATTTTTTTAGCTCGTCGTCCAATTTCAGCAGCGTAATCGAAAACCCAGCCATCTCCTGACAGGTGCAATAACTTCCGATGACGGTGTCGTGAACGCGGATGCCCTTGTCGCGAAGAATCTGCCTCACCCGGCGATTGACGATCAGCAATTCCATCATCGTCGTCGAGCCCAGGTCGTTGACCAGCAACGCTACCTCGTCCCCGCCGGCAAAGGGAAGGTCCGGGAGGATTTTTCCCATCATTTTCTCGACCAGAGGATCTGCCGGAAGGAGTTTCTCGCGCGATACCCCGGGCTCTCCATGCAAGCCCATGCCGATCTCGATTTCGTCCTCGGGGAGTTCGAACGTCGGCTCGCCGGTTTCGGGAATGGACCCGGCCGCGACGGCGACGCCCATCGAACGGACATGATCACGAGCCTTGGACGCCACACGATAGACCTCACCTAGAGTATCGAGGGTCGCCGCCGCCCCGCCCGCGACCTTGATGACGAAAAGGTCGCCGGCGATTCCCCTCCGGTCCTGAATCCTTCCGGGCGGAGCCGAAGCGACGTCGTCCCAGACACGAACGGTTTTCACTTCGATCCCCTCATCGGCGGCCATCTCGGCGGCGATATCGAAATTCATATTGTCGCCGGCGTAGTTCCCGTAGAGGTAGAGCACGCCCTTGCCCCGGTGGACCGCTTTGGTCGCCTCCAGAATGATATCGGGCGTCGGGGCGGCGAAGATATTCCCGCAGGCCGCTCCGTCGGCTAAGCGATCTCCGATGAAGCCGTGAAAGACCGGTTCATGTCCGCTCCCCCCCCGATCAAAAGCCCGACTTTGCCCTTTGGGATGTCGGTCTTGACCAACGCCTGGACGTGGCCGAGCGGCCTGATCCGGCCGTGACAGGCTTCAATCAATCCCTCGAGGAGTTCGTTGACGACATTCCTGGGGTCGTTGATGATCTTCTTGGCATGCTTCATGCCCGTCCTCCCTCTAAGCGGTGGGGACATTCTACGATAAATGGGCGATGAGGACAACAGGAGAACGTCAGCAGGTGTTCCGGAAAAGATTCAAAATCAAATATATGACCCAGAAGAGCGTGCTACCCCCGACGTTTTTGCTTTTCTCGAGCTCTCCGTCTGCTTTCGCTCCGTCCTACGAGAAATTTTTCGTGGAACGCCTGCGGGAAAAATTCGGCCGCCGGGGGACTCCGATCAAGCTGATTCTCAGGTTATGCTGAGGTTATCTTGCCCTGAGTGAAATTTGGCCGTCCCCGGTCCTGATAGAAAAGAGAAAGCCGCCGTTATTGAGCTTGCCTGACAGCCTTTTTTTGGAGATTTCTTTCGTCACGGCCACCGGCATCTCGGTCTGGATTTTGCCATCTCCTGTCTGAAGCGAGAGATCGGCCGAAAAATTGCTCGGGAGAGAGATCTCAACGTCTCCATCTCCTGTGCGGATTTCCCAGTCTTTTTCCATCACCGATGACGAAGAACAGTCCACTCGGATATCTCCATCTGTGGATTTGAGCCGAAGCTCTTTTAAGGCTCCGGCAATGGCCATCCTGCCGTCGACGGTGTCTGCCAGGACGCGGCCGCTGATGTCTTTGAAGTCGATCTCCCCGTCTGTCGTCTTCGCCTGAATTGTTCCTTGAATCTGGCTGAGGCGGATGTCCCCGTCTACAGTTTTCAGGTTCATCTCTCCCTTAAGGCCGTTTCCGCGGACCTCGCCGTCGACAAGATCGACTTTCAAGCTTGAGTTTTCCGGGAGAAAAATTTCAGAGGTCACTTTCACCCTTTGAAAATCGCCGATCCAGAAGAAAAAACCATGCCAATGGGGATATCGGATACGGATGACGAGGGAATTCCCGTTTTGAGAAAAATCCACCGTCGTGTCTCTGAACAGTCTTTCGGTTCTTCTGGCACTGGTCGATCGGACCTCTTTTTTGATTTTTACCCGGATCGTGTTGTCCCCGGAGGGGGAAAAAGTGACGTTGCCGTCGACGTCGTGGAATTCAAGAGAAACAGGCTTGGAAATGTCCATCGGAAAAGTCTTTTCAATTACCTCGGTCTTTTCCTGGGCGGCAAGGAAGCATGGAAGGGCTATAACGAACAAGCCCAGGAACCAAAAAAACAAGGGAAGTTTTCTCATAATGAACCTCCTCCCTCTGAATATACGTAATGGCTCGACAAAAAGTTCCTGCTGGTGCAAGATGCCTTGTTTTTCTTGACTTTGGGTCATGGGAGTTCGCTTTTTCCGTACGCTTGAGATTTATCCCTTCTGAGCCCCATGACGATACTCCCGCGCCCAAAAAAATGTTATATGCGGATAATGATCGATGTCAAGAACAGGAAATGGCCCGCGAAGAAGGCCGGTCGGTCGAATCATCGTTCCGTACGGCCAAGGAATCGCCCAAAAGACAATTGACTTGCGCCCCGGTCTAAAATGATACCTGTGCTGCTATCAAAAAATATTCCGCCCCCGCGATGGTCAATCCCGGCATAATTCATGTGAGCACCTCCTTAAAATGAAATTCATTCCAACCGGAAGCTTATCAGACTCCCGGAGGAGGTGCATCACATTATCAGGTTATCTTATATTCAATAAGCGTTCATGCGCCGATTTTGTCTCGTCCCATCGTTTGGGCTGATAAATCGTAGCGTACTCGGATGTCAAATAGAATCGTTGAGCCGTTGAGCTCAAAATAGCGTAAGGCGGGGCTAGGAAGCTGCAGAGACACTCAAACCTATTTACGGGCGGCCGGCTTCTCCCCTTCCTGGACCACCTGTGAGTAGTCGACCATTTGGAGAAGCACCTTGCTGATCGCCTGGAGCGGCATCAGTCGGCTCCTGTCGCTGATTCGACGACAGCGGCCTAGTTCATCGGCGCCTCATCCTTGATCGGCGGGGCGTCCGGGCATTGGGTCCGGAGTCGAGGTATAATTCTTCAGTTGGAAGGACGCGGTTTTAGGGTTTTCAGCCGGCGGTAGAAGTCCTCGCTGTAAGAGTCGAGGAAATCGTTGAATGAGGCATAAACGAGGTCAGGGGTGATCGGAGCGTCCGGGTAGTTCCTTCGTCGCCATGCGTTCCAGTGGCGATAGACTTCCAAGGGTCCGTCTCCAACCGCTCGGACGGCTTGGAGGACATCGCACAACGGTTGCGTGAATGAGTAGAAAAGGGTCCAATAGAATATGCTCGCCCCCCGCACTTCCTCGCTCACGTAATCTTCGGGGCAAGGGACTCGAAAAGAGGAGAAGACCTCGGGATGATCGAAGATGAGGTTTTCCTCCTCCCGAGTTTGAATCCAGCGTGGGTTCATGCGGTCGGAGGCCGGTGCAAGCACAGCCTTTGGAAGATAGCGATCCCAGAGTGGGGTCCCCGGCAATAGATCGAGAGGTTGAATCCGAACATCGGCTCCCAGGCGGTGGTAAGCAAAGATTTGATCAAGGCTCAACGCTAAGTCTTCAGTATCCTCCTCCGGGAACCCGATGATGAAGGTGACTTGCGTTTGGAGTCCGGCCTCAAGGCACCGTTTGATGACCCTATCGGCCTTGGCAAGGTCCAGTCTCTTGCCGATAGCCCGCTGCGTTTTGGGGGACGCGCTCTCGATCCCGATCAGGACCGTAGTGCAGCCCGAACTTGCCATCAGAGCGATCTCCTCGGGGTCGATCCTGTCAGCGCTGACGGCGCAAGACCAGCGATAGGGGGTGCCGATCCGGACCAGGTTCCGGCAGAGTTTGGGAAGAAAACCAGGCTGAGCCCCCATATTATCGTGCAGGAGGAGGAAACCGGTTATCCCGAGACGAGACGCCTTTTTCATTTCGGCCAGAATCCTTCGCACACTCTTCTGACGCGCGCGACCGCCCCAGAAACGCGACGTGGCGCAGAACGCGCAGAGCTTGGGACACCCTCGGCCGACCTCGACGGGCAGATACGGGTATCCTTCCTCGCGATCGAAATGCCCGAGGTATTCTGAAAACGAAGAAGGCTCCGACAAAGGAAAGGGAAGGTCGTCGAGGTTCTCGATCAGGGCTCTCTCGGAAGTCGTCACGACGGTCCCGTCCCTGCGGAACGATATCCCGGCTACGGATGCCAGATCACCCCCGCTGATCCAAACACGAATCAACTCGGGCAGGGTCGACTCCCCTTCGCCTCTGACAACGACATCCACTTCGGGAAAAGCCTCGAGGATCGCCCGCTCCACGGCGGAAGCTCCTGGTCCCCCGAGGATCACGAGGGCATCGCCGATTCTCGATTTCAAACGTCGGGCAAGAAGGATCGCCAGTGGGAGCGTCGCCGATGCCACGGAAATGCCGATGATCCCGCATCCGGTTTCGCCGATCCGGCCAACGGCTTTTTTGAGGAAATCGTCCTCCGAGGAGGCTTGGTCCAGGAAAACATCCAGGTCGAAATCGAGGATCAATGCCGGGCAGGAGATCCGCTGGAGGGAGGCCGCCAGCTGAAGGAGTCCGAGCGGAAGGCAGGGGCCCTCTTGGATCGTGGACGGTCGGCGGGGAAGATTGACGAGGCAGACCTTTTTCTTCGGTTTTCGAAACAACTTTCCGAGCGCGATCGGCCCTCCTTTGGATTCACCTTTCAGACGGGCGCGCCTTGGACGAAAAGAGTCATCGTACCTTAAGAAGCATCTCCTGGGATTTGACAAGCGCGCGATAGAGGTCGGCGGCCTGAGGAAATGTGGAAGAATGAATCAGTTTCCCGTCGCGGCCGTAGATGGAAGCGAGGCCGTCCTTCTGGATGACCATCCGACGGCCGTGCTTGTTCTCCTGCTCGAAGCCGCCTTCGACGAGTGGCGTCCACGGAAGTTTCGAGGAGAACGTGTTCACTTTTCCCCCTCCAAGATTGAATACCGGGGGAACAATATCCTCGGAAAGGTCACGGGCAGCACTAATTTGTACTGAAACGGGCAATTTAATCTTAGGCTTCTGCCCTTGCGCCTTCAGCTTCATTCCGGCAATGCCGAACGCGGCTACGGCTCCTACCCTGAAAAAAAAGCGTCGTTTCATTACTTTTTCCCAAAAGCTGTTCATAGCCCCTCCTTGGTGAGGTTTGGAATTGGTTGCTACTTTTGCCTCACTCCGTCGCTATGGATAATAAAACATGATGTACAGGCATGTCAAGAACAGGGAATTGGTGTGAGACGGGTTTGCCCCCGACGCAGTCCAGGTTGATGAGGAGCGTTACTGATCGCCTTTAGCGACCAGCCAAACCGGCGATGCGGAAAGCAAAAAAATCGACCCTCAGGCCTTATCGCAGCGTGCCTTCGTAATGTGCGGTGAGCTGGCGCTTCTTCACCTCGTCCGATGTGTATAAGGGGAGGAGGACGGGAGCGACACGGTCGGTCTTGATTTTCGCTTTTTTCAATTCATTCTCGTAGGCCGTGATATGCTCGAGGGAGAGCTTGCCGATGGTCGTCGATTTTACGTATTCGGCGGCGAACTTGCCGGCCCGGCGGCCGAAGACGTTATAATCTAGGACGGAATTGCCCATCAGCCTGTTCCGGCCGTGGACGCCGCCCGAAGCTTCGCCGGCCACATACAGGCCCTTGACGTTGGTTTCGCAGTGGTCGATGATCCGGTCGCCTACGGTTTTATGCCCAGAAGGCAGTAATGCTCGCCGGAATCAAGATGGATATCGGTTATCTCAAAATCTTTGAAAAGCTCGCGCAGTTCTTCCGGTGTGAAGAAGTGATGGGGCAGGCCTTTTTCAAGCCCGTCCAACGGAATGAATGTCCCGGATTCTATCTCCCGAAATGCTTCTGCCTGATTACTTAGCTTCGGCACCGTGACATAGACGACGCCATCCTTCTTAAGGACACGAGCGATCTCCTTGACAACCTTTTGGATCTCTGCGAGCGTGGCATGATGGATAACCTGGACGGAGATGACTGCATCGAAGAAGCTGTCTTTGAAAGGAAGAGACTTTGTCATGCTCTGAAGTCGCAGGTCGGCCTTCAACCCTTCCTTTCTCAGCCATGCTCGCGTCATCTTGATTCCTTCCGGTGAGCTGTCGAGTCCGTAGACGGAAAAGCGATTTCTCGAAAGGTACACGACATGTCGCCCAGAGCCACACCCTAAGTCGAGGACTCTCCGCGCTTTTTTGCCCGCCAGCAATAGAACGATGTGCTCCATATCCTCGTGCGGCTCCTCAAAGAACGCACCTTGTTCTTTGAAGACCTTGTCCCACGGATTCTTCGAGGATGACATTATCTGTCTTTATAAAGGAAAGAGAGGCTGATGGAAAGCCCTTCGTTGTACTCTTCGTACATTCTCTCTGACTGATGATCGATGTCAAGAACATGATGTTTTCGATGCACATCCAGATAGAGGCTAGAGGTACAGCTTCAGCGCCTTGAGCGCGAGAAGAGTCACCCATTTGCTGGGCTCACCCTTATTCTCGATATCGACCTGGAATCGCCCGTTATACGTGTTCTCGAGGGCCCACCGGCCGCGCGCATCCTGTTTTGACAGGATGAGCTCCGCGGCATCCTGCATCCTTGGGTCTCGGTAGCCCAGTCTCGCCAGGATGCCGAAGACTTCCAAGGCGTCCCCGTCCCACATCGTGGGGAATCCAAGTTTTAACCACTTGGGCTTGACGGCTTTTGAGAGGTCGCGGCTTCGCTTGAAAATATGATGCTGGAGGAAATATTCCGCCCCCGCCTCGATGGTCCGCTTGACTTCGGGCGCCCTTTTTTTCTCCGGTATCTCGGCTAGGGCTTTTAATATTTTGGCCGCGGCCGAATGGCAAGTGTGTTTGCCCCAGCAGCTCTCCCGCTTTTCATAAGGCCAGCCCTTCGGCGCCCGGTCAATACCGTCGTCAAACCTGGCGGATGTCGTGATCCATTCGACCCCGCGCTTGACCCTGGGATCGTCAAGAAAACCGAGCCGGATAAGGCTCCAGACCATGTTCCCTGTCAGACAGGGGATGACGGCGCTGTGATAACCGCCCCCCCGCGGCCCGCCGAGATAGGAAAATCCGCCGCTTTCCCGGTCTTGAGAGACCCGATGGACAAAATCGCAAGCACTTTGGACTTTCGGATCGTTTCCCTTGGCGCCCAGTTCGGCAAGGATGATCAACTGCCAGACTGTTCCTTTGTATTTTGCCCGGATGTAGAAGTCTTCCGCCTTTTCCCAGAATCCGCCGTTTTTTTGCTTGGCCAGGATTTTCGGAACGATCCCCTTTTCCATGATCGCTTTCTTGGCCGCGACAACGCGTTTATCCCTAGGGGGCAAGCCTAAAATATCGACGAGGGTAAAATAGCGGACCGAGGGATTGTCTTCCTCCAGGAGCCAGGGAAGAAGGTTCGCTTTTAGACCGCCCAACATGAGAAAAGTATACCGGCGAAGCCGAGCGCGGTCAAGGAAGCCGAAAATGGCCGCGAAGAAAGCCGGTCAAAGGAGAACGTCAGCAGATCAACCGTCAACAAGCGTTGACGCGGACTCTAAATTCAAGCAACTTCCAGGGCCGGAATGGGGAAGAGGAAAGGAAGTCAACATCCATCAGGTTTGGACAGCGCTTTGTCTTCGGGAGTTCCGGGACGGATTGACTTTTTTCCGGTCCGGGGATTATCCTAGGCTTGTCAATTCGTCGGGAAGGCAAAGGAGAGCGGCATGCGAAGATTCGGAATTTTTCTTCTGGCTATTGCGTTCGGAATCACCCTGGCGGCCGTGGCTGCCGGCCAGGAGACGGCGGAAAAAGCGGTCTACCGAGGACGGCTGTTCACGGGCAGCGGGCCCACCACCCAGGGCGTGGTCAACGTCCGGATAACGATCGATCATTTGAGCACGGCCGAAGAGCTCACCGAGCTCATGAAGCACTTGGCCGCGGGCGACTCGAACGGATTCTTCGATAAAGCCGAGACGATCAAGGTAGGCACACTCCAGTACCTCGGCGCGACCGGCCTCGGGATCGACCTCAACCTGGCCTTCGAGAAAAAGACGGAGAAGGGGAAGCAGATTTTTCTCGTTACGGAAGACCAGCCGGCCGACCCGACGTCCGGTTGGCCAAGGTCCGGGTCTGAAGCGGTTGGATTCCGACACGTCTACGGGGCCGGGCTCTACCTCGTCGTCGCCCTCGACCTGAACGAGAAAAACCAGGGCGAAGGGAGGATCTATCAGAAAGCACGGGTCAAATTCTCGACGGGCGGCGAGTTCGAGCTCGTGAGCTACTCGTCGACACCGCTGCTCATCGTCAACCTCCGCCTTCAGTGACCGGAACCGCGCCGACTGACAGTGAAGCTCGCCGCCGCCGAAACTGTCCAGGTTGATGAAGAGCGCTTCGGGTTTAGCCAGTTCCTGATGATGCTTCAGATAGTCCTTGATTCCGAAGAAACCCGCTTCCTCAGCGCCGGACGCTAGAAGCAAGATCGAAACATGAGGAGAGGGCTTTTTCGAGTCGCCTTCCGCGTCGATCACGCAATCGATATTGCATGATTCATGCGCCGGCATGACCTTCGGGAAAAAAAGTAAATTCAGAGCTATTAAAAGGGAGGGCAACTAAAGAGAAGGGAGATTTATCTACTAAGCAACCGTAATTAGGGTCTACTGGAAAAGCCAATAACTTTCCGTAATCTCTTGATATTATTATAAATCGTTTTGGACGCAGACGAAACAGCTATTATTAAATACGTATAATTGACACATATGGCGATAATGCGTATTATATATCAGGAGCTGACAAATGGTATCATTAAACCCCAAACAATCCGTGGAAGTATTTCATCTGATCTTGCTGAACCACCTAGGCCGGAAATTGGACAAGCAAAAATGGGCCTTAAAGGGCGGCTGTAATCTGAGGTTTTTCTTTAAAAGCCCCCGGTATTCCGATGATATGGATCTGGATGTTCAGAGTGTCCCCGTCGACGTGCTCCGCGAGAAGGTCAATTCCATCCTGTCGGGAAAGCCTTTCAAGACGATTCTCGAAGTCCGCGGCATCTCGATCGAGCATGTTACGGAGCACAAACAGACCGAAACGACGCAGAGATGGAAGTTCGGCCTGAAGGTTCCCGGTCTCGAGCAGCCTGTCCCGACGAAGATCGAGTTCTCGAGGAGGGGCCTGGAAGTGGGGAGCGTCTTCGAGCCCGTCTCCCCCGAAATCGTTCGCCTATACGAGCTTCCCCCCTTGATGGCCAATCACTACCCGGCCCCGATTGTCTGGCGGCAGAAAATCGGCACGGTTCTCTCCCGGACCACATCCCAGGCCAGGGACGTTTTTGACTTGTATCTTCTTTTGGAGGCGGGCTTGAAATCCACCGCCGCCCTCACAAGAGATAAGAAGCCGGACGTCGCCCAAATCAAGGAGACCGTCCTGGCCGTGGATTTTGGGCAGTTCAAAAGCCAGGTGGTGTCCTACCTGGAGCCCGACCTCCAGCCTCAATACGATTCGGAGGAAACCTGGGACGCGATGAGGTGGCGTGTTATCGAGGCGCTCGGGGAGGGACATTTATGAGACTCGTGGACGTCCATGCGCGGCTCTTGAAGATGGGCATCCCGGTATTCCAAACGTCGGATGCCGCGGCCTACCTGGGGGTCGGAAGCGCTCACGCCAGCAAGCTGCTGGCCCGGCTGGCCGCTTCGGAACACTTAGCGCGGCTGGGCCGGGGGCGATGGGGATTCAAGGATCGAATAGATCCCTTTGCCCTGCCGGAATACCTCACGTCGCCCTACCCAAGCTACGTGTCTCTTCAATCTGCCCTTTACCATCATGGGATGATCTCCCAAATCCCCTCCGTTCTCTATGCCGTTTCCCTGGCCCGGACAAAAACGTATAAGACCGCCTTGGGGACAGTGTCCGTTCACCATTTCGATCCCTCGTTCTTTTTCGGACATCAACCCGCGGCAAAAGGCTCGGGGAAAATCGCGACTCCTGAAAAAGCGCTGATCGATTTTCTTTATTTGAGCCCGGCGCGGACGCGTCTTTTCCGGGCCCTCCCCGAACTCGAGTTCCCCGGGGGATTCAAGGTCAACGAGGGGCGAAAAATCATTCGCCGGATCCGCTCGGTCCGCCGGAGAAATCACGCCAGCCGTCTTTTCGAGCAGCTCCTCGAGGGCCGCGTGAGGGGATGAGGCGACATCTCTGCCAAGACGAAACAGAGGCTCCATGACTTGATTTGCTTTTTCGCGTTGCACGAGATTCCCTCGCCTTAAGCTCGGAGTCGGTACAGCCCTTCATGAGAAAAGAATATACCCGGCTGTTGATGGCTGTCAACGATGCGAAAGCGAACGTGAAGGAGGCCATCCGGCCCTATCATCGACGCGACCGACCGGAATCATCCGGAGTTTCGGATGAGAAGCTCGACAATATCCGCCGCGCGTTTCAGTGTAGCCAGGTCGAGTCTGTCGAATGTGTCGGATGTCTTATGAAAATTGGGCGGGATGGACTTGTTGTCAAGCCCGATCAGCGTCAACACCACATGCCCTTTTTTTGCTACAGGGCCTGCATCCGTCGGCGCCATGATCGGTGTCCTGGGGAGAACAGCCATGCCGCTGCGGCGCTCCACGTCCGAAAGAGCCTCAAGACCCGGCTGAGGATAAGGAATATGCCGGAGATGACCTTCACCAGTTGCCCAGTGCAGCTCGCCGCCGCCGACGCTGTCCAGGTTGATGAAGAGCGTTTCGGGTTTAGCCAGTTCCTGATGACGCTTCAGGTAGTCCTTGATTCCGAAGAAACCCGCTTCTTCAGCGCCGGACGCTAGAAGCCTGATCGAAACATGAGGTGAGGGCTTTTTCGAAAATCGTTCCGCCAATTCGAGAAGGACGAGGATTCCGGAGCCGTTGTCATTGGCCCCTGGCGAGGGCTTGGATAATCCCCATTGGATCGTGACGAGCAGGGTGGCGCATAAGACGAATACGGATATCGTCGATAACACGATATAGACTTGATAGGCCCAAGGAAGAGGCTGAAAGGCCAGCGCCGCGCCCAGGCCGAGGGCGGCGAGAAAGGGAGGAGCGTAAATCCTGTTGAGGGGAGGGGGGAGATGACGGAAAAGCGGAGCGAGACGGTCGGCAACTTTCTTTTTATAGAGGAATCCCGTTTTCGGTGTGTCGTGATGGGCCACGACGACAACGGTCTTCTTCGCGTCGCCTTCCGCGTCGATCACGCAATCGATATTGCACGATTCGTGCGCCGGCATGACCTTCCGGAAAAGATGGAAGGAGAATGTCAGTTCCCCCCAGAGAGAAACGAGGCAAGCCGCGAATACGGTCAGTTGCAAGATGTAGGGTTTTTTCAAGAAAAAAAATACAGCCAGAGGGAAGAGAACATTTATCGCGATGCCAAACGGCAAATGTCCGGGGACTTTGAAGCACTCACGTCCGGTCTTGAGTCCGAGCGCTCCGAAAACGTCGCGGATCTCGTCGGAGACACGCCGATCTTGGGGACTTCCGCTTAGTCGGTGAGGGAATCGGGACAGTTGTTTGAGGTAGGTCTCTATCATGGATCGCCTTTTTTGGAGTTTCGACCTAAATATTTTAAGTTATTTCGCTTCGCCCAACCCCCTTATTCTTGACTCTTATATATAGGAAAGGATTGGGCTGCCGGGCGCCCGATCCAGATCCCCAGGTGGCTGCTGTGTGGATGAAGGAATGCATAAAAATCGAGATTCAGGCCTTATCTCAGCGTGCCCTCGTAGTGAGCGGTGAGCTGACGCTTCTTCACTTCGTCCGATGTGTACAAGGGGAGGAGGACGGGAGCGACACGGTCGGTTTTGATCTTTGCTTTCTTTAATTCATTTTCGTAGGCCGTGATATGCTCGAGGGAGAGCTTCCCGATCGGCGCCGATTTTGCGTATCCGGCGGCGAACTTACCGGCCCGGCGGCCGAAGACGTTATAATCGAGGACGGAATTTCCCATCAGCCTGTTCCGGCCGTGGACGCCTCCCGAAGCTTCGCCGGCCACATACAGGCCCTTGACGTTGGTTTCGCAGTGGTCGTTGATCTCGACGCCTCCGTTCTGGTAGTGGAGCGACGGATAGACGAGCATCGGCTCTTTGGTGATATCGATGTTATAGCGGATGAACTGGCGGTACATGGCCGGGAAGTTCTTGTTCATGTAGCCGTCGCCCTGGATGATCTCGATCAGGGGCGAATCCAGCCATACGCCCCAGCGTCCGCTTGGGGTTTGGATGCCGTTTTTCCGCTCCAAACATTCGCGGATGAATGAGGCGCTTTCCACGTCTCTCGGCTCTCTCGGCCAGACAAAGAGCTCGCCGAACTTATTGATAGGCTGTCCGCCGGCGCCGCGGATCTTTTCGGTGATCAGGAAGCCGGCGATCTGTTCGGGGAAGACGGACCCGGTCGGATGGTATTGGACCGAATCCATGTACATCAGCTTGGCGCCGGCGCGGTAGGCTATGACCAGGCCGTCACCGGTGGCCCCGTAATGGTTGGTCGTGTCAAACCCGCGGATATGAAGCCGGCCGTAGCCGCCGGTGGCGATGATGACGGCCTTGGCTTTGACGGTGAAATATTCTTCGGTTTCCATGTTGTAGAGAATGCCGCCGGCGCAGCGTCCCTTGTCATCCATGATCAGCTCGACAGTCGGCATGAACTCCAGGACTTTGATGTCATCAGGATGATTGCGGACTTCATCCATGAGTGTGCGCATGATGATGGCGCCCGTATAGTCGCGGCAGGAGTGCATTCTTTTTCTGGACGTTCCGCCGCCGTGGAGGACGTACATTGAGCCGTCCGGGTTTTTATCCCAGACCACGCCCAGGTCTTCCAGCCACTTGACGACCTCGGGCCCATCCTCGGTCAGAGCCCGGACAAGATCGGGCTTGTTGTCGAAATGCCCGCCGCCGAGGGCGTCCAGATAGTGGATGGTCGGAGAGTCTTTCTCCGTGACGGCCGCCTGCATGCCGCCCTGGGACATCATGGAGTTGGCATCGCCCATGCGGAGTTTTGTCGAGATGATCGATTGGGCGCCGTTCTGGCGGGCGATGATCGCGGCCGCGCAGCCCGCGCCGCCCGCGCCGACGATCAGGATATCGGTCTCGTAATCGGGCGTCGTCAGGTCAAAAAGCTTGGATTCGATCCGGCTGTGGGATTCGAGGATATCGGCAACCTCGGTCGTCAGCAGTTCCCCTTTGTTGGGCCCGATATGGACCTGACGCCTGGACTCGGGCTTGTAGTCGGGATGGAATTTGTTCAGGACGTCCTCCCGCTCCTCCGCCGTCATGGGCGGAAAAACGTTCTTTCCCGATCGTTCGAGCTCGAGCCTTTTCTGCCGCGTCTCATCGACTTTTTTCAGGGAATCATGCATATAATCTGGATACATCGGATTCTCCTTTATTCGCTATCCCGGGCGTAATATTTCTTCTTGAGCTCGTCCTTCTTCATCTTCATCATCTCTTTGTACGCGGCGTCATACTTTTTGGATTTGACGTTTTTCAACATTTTGTCCAGGTGATCGCTGTTTTTTCTAAGGTATTTTCCGTAAAGCCGCCTGGCCAGGATTCCGACGTTAAAGTGGACGATTTCGGCCGGGCAGCGGATGGCGCACAGGCCGCAGCTGAGACAGTCGAAGGACAGGTCCATGACTTTCTCGATATTGCCCTGCTTGGCGGCCTGGATGTAATCCATGACCTCCAGGTCCTGGGGGCAGGCCTTGGTGCAGGTGTTGCAGGCTACGCAGCGGAAGACTTCCGGGTAGAGTTTCTGGAAGACGGCGACGTTGGGCTCCAGTTTGTCGAGGTCATAGACCGGCTTCTGTGAGGGGATGGCCGGAAGTTGGGACAGCCACATGCCGTCCTGGACCAGCGTCATGCAGGCCATGCCGGTGTAGATCTTGTAATCGCCGGGGAGGCGGTAGACCGTGGCACAGGCGCCGCAAAATCCTTCGCGGCAGCCGGCGCCCCGCTTGATCTGGTAGCCGGCGTATTCGATGGCGCCCATGATCGTGGCGTCGGCCGGCACCTTGTGGGCTTTGCCCATGATATAGACGGTGACCATCGCCTTCGGCGGCTCGCTCTTGGCCGAGGCCGTCTGGGTTTTAGCCGTTTTTCCAGGCTTGGTCTTGGGTTTGGCAGCTTTCACTTTTGTCTTTGCCGTGATCTTTGCCATCGCGTTCTCCTTCCAAATGGTTAATATTCTTGGGGCAATTGCCGGAGCTCCGCCCAGGAATAGACCGGGCCGTCCTTGCAGACGTAGTGGCGGCCGATATTGCACCGTCCGCACTTGCCGATCCCGCATTTCATCTTGTTTTCCACGGTCGTGTAGATCTGGTCGTCCTTGAAGCCGATCTCGGACAGGGCTTTGATGCAGGTCTTGATCATGATCGGGGGACCGCAGGTGATGGCGATCGTGTTCTCCGGAGAGGGTTTTTTATCCAGGATGTTCTGGGCAACAAAGCCGACGAATTCCTTCCACTCGGGTTCAGCGACATCAATCGACAGGTGGACCTTCATTTTCGACTTTAAGTCTGCGAGCTCCTCCTTGAAGACGATGTCCGGCGAGGTCCGGGCGCCGTAGATGAGAGTCAGGTCGCCGTAATCTTTCTTTCGGAGGAGCGTCGTCTGGAGCACAGACCAGATGGGCGCCAGGCCGATGCCGCCGCCGGCGAAGAGGATGTTCTTGCCTTTCCACGATTCGATGGGGAAGGCGTTTCCATAGGGGCCGCGGATGCCGATGATGCTCCCGACTTCGAGGTCGTGGATGGCCGACGTCACCCGCCCCATCTTCAGGATGCTGAACTGGAGGTAGTCCTTGACGAGCGGGGAGCTCGAGATCGAGATCATCGATTCGCCCTTGCCGAAAATGGAGAGCATGGCGCACTGCCCGCACTTGTGGGTGAACCCGCCGTCCAAAAACTGAGTTCGGAAGGTTTTGATCGAGCGGACGCCGCCGACCTCTTCCTTGACGGAGATGACTTTGGCCAGTTTGGGGAGGTAGACGTTAGTTCGCATGGTCTCTTACCTTTTCCACGACCTTGATGATGTCGATGCCGACGGGGCAGAGTGTGATGCACCGGCCGCAGCCTGTGCACTGGTAGTTCTGCCAGACTTCGACGAAATACTGGAACTTATGGTTGATGCGCTGCCGGAGGCGGGCCGCCTTGTCGGGCCGGGGGTTGTGCCCCGAAGAGTGCATGGTGAAATCGGGGAACTGACAGGTATCCCAGGTCCTGACTCGCCGTCCGGCGAGAGGCGTCTGGCTTTCCACCTCGTCATTGATGTCGAAGCAGTGACAGGTAGGGCAGAGGTAGGTGCAGATGCCGCAGCGGATGCAGCTCATGGACTCGTCATCCCAGAAGGGCGAGGCGAACATGCCTTTGAGCTTGGCCGGGACATCCTTGATATTTTTGAGCTCGCGGGCGAGCTTTTTTTCCGAATCGGCATGGATTTTCTCGGCCGCTTTTTTATCCGGGGGCTTGGCCTCGTGGAAAATCGCCCCTCCCTCGGAAACAAGCTTCTTGCCTTTATCGGTGAGGATCTCGACATAGTATTGATCGCCCAGGTCGGTCATGAGAACGTCAAGCCCCTCCTTCGAGTGGGGAGAGCCGTTGACAGAAAGGCAGAAGCAGTTTGTCGAAGGCGGGCTGGCGCAGGCCAGACCGACAAGGACCGCCGCGTTCCGCCGCTTCCAATAATAGTCGTCCGCGATCTCGCCGCCGAAGACGAGGTCGGTGAGGGTCACGGCTTTTCCCTCGCAGGCGCGAACTCCAAAGATGACCGTGGGCTTTCCCTCGGGCAGGAGCTCCTTGAGCTTGTAGTCGTCCGTGTCCGCCTCGCGGAATTCAAAGAAAAACTCGCGCTGCGGGAAGACGATTTTTTTGGCCGGGATGGCCGTCTGCGGATAGTCGAGACTGACCGCCTTCCGGTCGGTGGCGAGCTCGTAGTTCCAGACATCGTCGATGAGCTGTGGAGCGTAAACGTCATAGGCGCCGAGGGCTTCGAGCCAGCGAGGGAAGTCTTTTTTTGCCAGTATTTTGTCCATGGTCTCACCTGATGAAATCTTCCGGGTCCTCATCCCGGAAACACGAGATCAGCGCCGGTTTTTCCGAGTCGAAGCCCACGTCATAGCCGAAGAGAAGCTTGGCCTCTTTTTCGAGCTTCTTGTTGAGCATCCGGAGCGGGATATTGACTGGACAGGCCCGCTCGCACTCGCCGCAGTCGATACAGCGGCCGGCGAGATGAATGGCCCGGACCATATGATAGAAAATGTTTTCGGAGATGACGGGAGATTTGTCCAGCCACTTGATCTTCTGGGCCTTCTCCTCCGCCGTCGTGTCGGGGCTGACGGCGAACGTGATTGTGTCGGCCACGCACTCGTCGCAGTAGCACATCGGGCAGACCGAACGGCAGGCGTAGCAGCGGACGCATTTCTCGAGCTGTTCGCTCCAGAATTTCCACCGATCTTCGGAGGAGAGGGTTTCGATTTTCTCGACAGAGCCGAAGGGATGGGGCACGGTGCGCTTGGTCTTTTCGCCGAACAGGACATCGGTGATGACTGGGACATGGGCGATGCATTCGAGACATCGGTCGGCCATGATTTCAGAAGCCGGGAGGTCGACCGTTCCCTCCTCGGTCGTGACGACGAAATTCTCGTCCGGGCCGAATTCGACGTTTTTCGCCTTTCGGCCCTTGAGCTTGTTGGCCAGCTTCCGCTCGTCGATGACGCCGGTTTTTTCGCAGGACACGCCGATGATGTGGACGTCCTTGCGTTCGATGAATTTTTCTTGGAGCAAGATGACAATCGCCCGGCTGTCGCAGCCCTTGACCATGACGCCGACCGGCCTCGTATCGGGATTCTTCTGTTGGACTTTTCGCCGCTTTTCATCGACGACGAACCGGATGAGGTTGTGAAAGCAGGTCGGGCCCCAGATGATCTTGTCCACGTCCTCCGGCTTCTTGATGAAAACGGGGTTGGCCTTCCAGCCGTCCGCGCCCAGCTCATAGGCGATGATATATTTGACTTTGCCGCTCTCAAGCAGCTTCTTGGCTTCAGCCCTGACGTCTTCGTGCTTAACCATTGCGCTCTCTCCTCAGCTTGGTCTGCGGTCCGAGCGGCTTGAGTTCTTTCACAAGCTCCTTGATGACCTGAGTGTATTTCTGGCCTTCCGCCGCGGAAACCCAGGACATCCGGAACCGCTGCGGCTCGAGGCCCACGTGCTCGAGCAGCTTCTTGACGAGCAAGAGCTTGCGGCGGGCGTACATGTTTCCCTTGATGTAGTGACAGTCGCCCGGGTGGCAGCCGGAGACGAGGACCCCGTCGGCGCCGCGGTTGAAAGCCTCGAAGATATAAAGCGGCGAGACGCTTCCCGAACACATGACCTGGATGGGAATCACGTTGGCCGGGTATTCCATCCGGGAAACGCCGGCCAGATCCGAACCCGCCGACGAGCACCACTTGCAGAGAAAAGCCACGATTTTCGGTTCGAATTCCTCGGTCATCCTCAGCCTCCCAGGCACGCTAAGATCATCTCCTGGACCTGATTCTGGGTCAGGTTCTTCACCTGGATGGCGGCCCGCAAACAGGTGGCGGAGCAGGTCCCGCAGCCTTCGCACAGAACTTCATTGACTTCGACTTTCCCGTCCTTGAAGGCGATGGCGTCATAGGGGCAGACCGCGACACACATGCCGCATCCCGTGCAAAGATTCTTGAGGACTTTGGCCACGGTGGGCGAGTGGTAGAGCCGCTCCTGGGACAGGATGCCGATCGCTTTTGAGGCGGCGCCGCTGGCCTGGGCGACCGCCTCGGGAATATCCTTAGGGGCCTGGGCCGCTCCGGCCAAGAACATCCCGGCCGTCACACTCTCGACCGGCCGCAGCTTGGGGTGGGCTTCGGCCAGGAAGCCGTCTTTGTCCGTGCCCAGCTTGAGCTTTTTGGCCAGCTCTTGGGCGCCGTTCGAGGGCCGCATGGCTTGGGCGAGGACGACCATATCGGCGTCGATTTCGATCGGCTTTCCGGAGAGTGTATCGACGCCCCAGACCTTGATCTTTCCATTTTCTTCGAAGATTTTGGAGACCTTGCCGCGGAGATAGATGACGCCGTCTTCCTCTACGGCGCGTTGGACGAACTCCTCGTAGCCCTTGCCGCCCGAGCGGACGTCGATGTAGAAGATATAGGCCTGTCCGTCATGGACATGGTGCTTGTAGAGCATGGCGTGCTTGGCCGTGTACATGCAGCAGATCTTGGAACAGTAGGCGCAGTGAAGCTCGGGGTCGCGGGAGCCGGAGCACTGGATGAAGACGACTTCCTTGGGCTCCTTGTGGTCGGACGGCCGCAGGATTTTTCCCTGGGTCGGACCGGAGGCGGAGCAGAGCCGCTCGAACTGGAGGCCGTCGAGGACATCGGCGTATTTGCCGTAGCCGTATTCCGCCATATTTTCTTTATCGTAGAGGTCGAAGCCCGTAGCGACGATGATCGCTCCGACTTCTTCTTCGATGATCTCAGGCTTCATGTCGTAGTTGATGGCCTTGACCTTGCAGACGTCGGCGCACTTTCCGCAGGCGATGGTCGTAAAAGGGTCGGGGCAATTCTTATCGTCGAGCGTATAGGAGGCGGGAATGGCCTGCGGGAACGGGATGTAGATGGCGCGGCGCCCAGTCAATCCCACGTCGAACTCGTTGGGAACAACGATCGGGCAGACCTTGGTGCATTCGTCGCAGAGGTTGCATTTGGCCGGATCGACGTACGTAGGCTTCTTGAGGATTTTGACTTTGAAGTTGCCGACGTAGCCGGTCACTTCCTGGACTTCGCTATAGGTCATGAGCTTGATGTTGGGATGCCTGGAGACTTCGACCATTTTTGGGGTCAGGATGCACTGGGAGCAGTCAAGGGTGGGGAACGTTTCCGAGAGTTGGCTCATATGGCCGCCGATCGAAGGGGATCGTTCGACGAGAATCACCTTGTAGCCGGCGCCGGCCAGGTCGAGCGCCGACTGGATGCCCGAGATGCCGCCGCCGATGACGAGCGCTTTCCGGGTGACGGGGACGCTGATCGGCTCGAGCGACTCGTTTTTCTGGACCTTCTTGACCGCGCTCTTGGTCAGGTGGGCCGCTTTGTGGGTCGCCTTGCCTTTGTCTTTGTGGACCCAGGAGCACTGCTCGCGGATGTTGGCGATCTCGCATTTGAAGGAGTTGATGCCGGCCCGCTTGGCGGCGTTGCGGAACGTAGTCTCGTGGAGGTTCGGGGAGCAGCAGGCGACGACGACGCTGTCCAGCTTTTTGTCCTTGATGGCCTGCTCGATCATGTTTTGTCCGGGGTCGGAGCACATGTAGACGTAGTCCACCGAGTGGGCGACGCCCGGTTCTTTGGCCATCTCCGCAGCGACGCTTTTCACGTCGACGGTGCCGGCGATGTTGATGCCGCAGTGGCAGATGAAAATCCCTGTGCGTTTTTTCATCGGTTAACCTTTCGGTTGGTCTTTTTCTTTTTTCAAGGCCTCCTGGCCGTGCTCGTAGCCTTGGTCGAAGGCTTTGATATTCAGGTCGAGGAATCGTTTGGGGACGAGCCCGGGGAGGGCTTTCTTCATGGCCTCCGGAGTGGCGGCTTTGGAGATGGCCGTGAAAAAGCCGAGCATGACCAGGTTGGCAAAAACGCGGTTGCCCAACTCTTCGGCGAACCGGGTGGCGGGGACGCTGTAGACCCTGATTTTTCCGCGCGGGGCTTTGAGCTTGACCAGGTCCGTGTCGATGATCAGAATGCCGTCCTCACGAAGGTCCGGCTCGTATTTGTCGTAGGCTTCCTGGGACATCGAGATCAGAATCTCCGGCTTGGTGATATAGGGATAGAGGACCCTGTCTTCAGAGACGACTACCTGGGAGCTGCAGGCGCTTCCCCTCGCTTCCGGACCGAAGCTTTGGGTCATGGTTGCGTATTTATTGTCGAAGAGGGAGATCGCTTTTCCCGTGATCAGGCCGCAGCGGATGATGCCCTGCCCGCCAAAACCCGAGAATCTTATTTCGGTCATGGTTACTCTCCGTAGGGAACGTATTTATCGCCCAGCGCCTTTTTCATATGGGTGTTCATGCATTCGAGGAAAGGCGGTTTTTCTCGGTCCACGAATTTGCCGACGATCATTTTGCCTTGATACCCGATGTCCAGGGTCCGGGTGTCGGCGCCGTGCCGGATCTCGGAGTTGTCGTGATAATACTTGAGAAGGTTCAGCCCGTCGCCAAGCCTGTTCCGGCGGGCATACAGGGTGACGCAGGGGGCGATGACTTCGATGAACCGGAAGCCTTTTTTCTGAAAGGCCTCCTGGATGGACATCGTCACCCGGCGGATGTGGAGACAGGTCCAGCGGGCGACATAGGTGGCGCCGCAGGCGTCGGCCAGGTAGGGGAGGCTGAAAGGGTATTCGAAATTGCCGTAGGGAGCGGTGGAGAGGTTGGCATTGATGGGCGAGGTGGCCGCCACCTGGCCTCCGGTCATGGCGTAATTGAAATTGTTGACGCAGATGACCAGGATATCCATGTTGCGGCGGGCGGCATGGACAAAATGGTTGCCGCCGATGCCGGCGATGTCCCCGTCCCCACTGAAGACGACGACTTGCATCTCGGGGTTGCCAAGTTTCAACCCGGTGGCGAAGGGAATAGCCCGGCCGTGGGTGGAATGGAACGAGTCCAATTTGACATAGCCGGCCACCCGGCCCGTGCAGCCGATTCCGGAAACGATGGCGACCTTGTTAAGGTCAATCTCGCTTTTGCGGAGGGCGTCTACGAACGACGTGACGACAACGCCGATCCCGCAGCCCGAGCACCAGATGTGAGGGATGCGGTCCATTCTAAGGAAATCTTCCATCGGGTTCTTGGCTTCTTGGGCTTTGACGTCCTTGCTCATTTCGCTGCCTCCTTGATGGCCTTGAGGATGTCCTCGGGATTGTGGACCCAGCCGCCGCAGTGGGGGACAAGAATGGCGGGAGCCTTTCCCGCCGCCGCCCGTTCCACTTCCAGGACCATCTGCCCGTAGTTGATCTCCGGCACCACGAAGGCTTTGACCTTCTTGGCCAGCTCTTTGATCCGCTTTTCGGGGAAGGGCCAGACCGTGATTAGCCTTAAGGTCCCGACCTTGATGCCGGCCTTGCGGGCCAATTGAACGGCCCTGTAGGCGACACGGGAGGTAATACCGTAAGAGACGACCACGACTTCGGCATTGTCGGTCTGCTCTTCTTCGTATTTAATGATTTTCTCCGCATTCTTTGTGATCTTGTCGTTGAGATGACGGACGACCCAATCCTGGCATTCGGCATTGATGACGGGGTAGCCCCGCTCGTCGTGCGTCAAACCCGTCGTGTGGAAGCGGTAGCCGTCGCCCGCCTTCACCATAAAAGGAATCATGTCCTTATCGGGCTTGTAGGGAAGGTATTTCTCCTTAGGGCCTTCGTACCACTTTCTCTCGACCACTTCGATCTTGTCGGCCGGCGGGATGACGACTTTTTCGTGCATGTGGCCCACGCATTCATCCGTCATGATGAACGTCGGAACCCGGTAGGTCTCCGAAAGGTTGAAGGCCTGGATGGTGAGGTCAAAGCATTCCTGGGGCGAGTCGGGGGAGAGGGCGATGATCTTGTAATCGCCGTGCGAACCCCATCGGACCTGCATCATATCCTGCTGGCCGACCAGGGTCGGGAGCCCCGTCGAAGGGCCGCCTCTTTGGACATTCGCGATCACGATGGGCGTTTCCATCATGGCGGCCAAGCCGATGTTCTCCATCATCAAGGAAAAGCCCGGTCCCGAGGTCACGGTCATGGCTTTTTTCCCGGCCCAAGAGGCGCCGATGAGGGCCGTCACGGAAGCGATCTCGTCTTCCATCTGGATAAAAATGCCGCCGACAAAGGGGATGCGTTCGGCGAACCGCTCGGCGGTTTCCGTGGAGGGCGTGATCGGGTAGCCGGCAAAGAAGCGGCAGCCGGCGGCAAGCGCTCCCTCAGCGATGGCGAAATCGCCATCGAGGTAATGGGCTCCGGTCAAGACTCCTTTAGGGTCGACTTTCAGTTTTTTCACCTTCTTCCTCCTCGTCTTCCTTAAGGGTGACAAATAGGGCAAACTCGGGGCATATCGCTTCGCAGAGCTGGCAGTAGCAGCAGTTGGGCTCGTCCTTGACATGCGGCGGGTGATAGCCTTTCTGGTTATATTCTTCGGAGAGCTCCAGGACGTCGCGCGGACAGTATTCCACGCAAAATCCACATCCCTTGCACCGGTTCTTGTCGATGTGGATCGTTCCCCTTTTAGGTCTGAGATTGCCGAAATAAATTTTTTGTTCGGCCATTAGAGTAATCCTTTTTGTTTTAAAACGGGATTCGGGTCGACGTACTGGAGGTCAAGCCTCAAGGCAGCCTCCGGGCAACCCAGAGCGATGGCCAGAAGCTGGCTGAAGTAAAGGACCGGAATTTTCTTGAATTCGGAGTAAATCTCGGCGGTCTGCTTCTGCCGGTTGTCGAGATTGAAGGCACAGAGCGGGCAGCTCATGGCCACGACGTCCGCGCCCCGATTCCTGGCGGATGTCAGGATTTTATGGGTCCGTTCGGCGACGATCGAGGGATTGTCCACGGTCTGGTAGGACCCGCAGCACTCGGTTTTATGCGGGAAATCGATGGATTTGGCGCCGAGGGTCGTGAACAGGTTTTCCATGACCTGGGGATTTTCGACATCATCCAGGCCGATCTCCTTGGGCCGGACCAAAAGGCAGCCGTAATAGCTGGCCACCTTAAGTCCGTTCAGCGGCTTGACGACTTTCTTGGCCAGGTTCTCGAACTTGACCTGGTCGCGCAGGATCTCGAGCAGGTGAAGGACCTTGACGTCTCCATGGTAGGAGATCTTTTCGTAGTCGATGAAATTATTGATCTTCTCCAGGCTGTCCGGGTCGCTTTTGACCTTTTCGTTGGCCCGTTTGAGCGTGTTGTAGCACATGGCGCAGGGCGTCATCACGGCGTCCGAGCCGGCTTGTTTGGTCCGGATCAGGTTGCGGATGGGAGCGACGTGGTGGATCAGGTCGTCGGTGGCCAGGGAAAAGACCGTCCCGCAGCAGTTCCAGCGGTTGATCTCCTCGACCTCGATGCCGAGAGCCTTCAGCGAGCAGAGCGTCGAATCTTCAAAGTTTTTCGCATTGGTTTTTAAGGTACAGCCCGGATAGTAGCTTATTTTCATTATGATGATTCCCTATTGATTGAAAATTTGGACCGTGTCCATACATGATGAGTTCTTAAGATGTGTATTTCCGGAAGCTGCTGATGAGAGCGATGGGCGGAACATCTTCCTTTTCGTGATCCGTCAGCTTGGGGATCTTAACGTAATCTTTTTTCTTGCGGAGGAGAATCTGCCTTAAAGCCTCCATGACCTCGGCGATCTTGATGCCCTTGGGGCAGCGGGCGTTGCAGGTGAAGCAGGAGGCGCAGACCCAGTAGGATTTGGATTGGAGGAGCTCGTCTTTCAGCCCCAATTGGACGAACCGGATGACCTGGTTGGGGAGGATGTCCATTTCAGAGACGGCGGGACAGCCGGCCGAGCATTTCCCGCACTGGTAGCAGGCGAGGATGCTCTGCCCGCTGAGCTCCTCGATTTTGGCGACGAATTGATCCCGGACTTTTTTCTGAGATATGTTAACTCTCATCCAGATTTCCCTTTCTCTTTACGAGATCGTTCGGCTGTCCGCACAGCCCTGGCCAAGCATCAAAAGTAAAGGTTACAGTTAAACATAATTTGAAAATTGTGTCAAGAAATTTGAAGGAAATTTGAACGAACAATAGCTGCAGATTAACGGAAAATTTCAGGCAGGTTTTTGACCTTGAACTCTGCGTAAATATAGCCTTCGTTGCGTTCGAGGATGGCGGCGATTCCGCTTCGAAAGAACTGAGTTTTATCTAGTCTGATTCCCTCGGGCAGCTTCAGGACGTAAACATACTGCCCTTTGGGATCAAAAACATCGATCTCCCTTTCCTGGACACTCGTAAAACGTTCAACGGCTAGGTAGCCGCTAGGAAGGGCTGCCAGTCCACTGATGGCCACGAGATAATCAGGACAGGCATCGAACTTCCAGTTGTCGGAGGCATCTCGGATATGGAGCATCTGTTCTTTGTCCTTCCGGCTTAGTTTGACATTCTTATGGGATTTTTCGATGACGGCCACCGTTTCGCCCATCAAATCTTTTTGGTGGATCTTGTATTCCGTGTTGAGCGCTCCATAAAAGGTCTGGCTGGCCGGGTCGTACGTGAAATTGACACTGGGCGTAACCCAGATATTGGCAAACCCCCTTTTCCCGTCTGGAGAACGGTGCATTCCCACCTTCTCCGCCTGAAAAAACACGATCGCTGGGCTTGAATTTTCTTTTCCCAAATCCAAACTTGCCAGCTCGATTTTTTCCGTATCCATGCGGCGATCCCTGATAAAGCAAAGGTCATCGCTGACAAGGATTACCGGCTCGGAACGCAGTTTCTTGTCCTCCAGAAACCGGCCCTCCTTGTCATATTTCGCCAGCTTGACCATGTTGAACGCCCAGATCTGGTTGTTCATGAAAAATATGTTCACACCGGGTCCTTGCCAGAATTCACCCGGCCCCTGGCCTTTGCGGAATAGGAGGCCGAGGTGCTCTCCTTTACTGTTGAACCTTCGGGCCTCGACGGAATTGGGATCATAAAGAATCACGGACCCGTCGTCGTTGCGGGCGAAAAAGATCAGCCTCATGCCGACATCTTCGATTTTATAAGGGTCAATCTCCAGAACTTTCTCAACTTCTATTGAGATCATCCCTTTTAAAGGTTTGGCCGGATTGAGGACATGCGGGACACCGGCGATCATTTTGACTTCTACTTTATCCTGCCCCGTAGTCAACCCGGCCCCGATGAAAACGATACAAATAAGAATGGAAGACAAGCAAAGGTACTTTCTCATTTTTTCCTCCCGATTTGCCTCAAGATATCTTTTTCATTATCAGAGGCTTCCATGGAAAAGTCAAGAGACTAAAAGGGGAGGCAAAGGGAAATTCAGGCGCCCCCCATGTGCTTTATGGAAATTCGGTGATAAACACCGCTATTCAAGCGATCGTTTTCGGCTTGAGGACGAGAAACAACAGGCAGAACGAGTTGGCCAAAAAGAGATATTGAAAAAGCAAGGGCAGCCCGGCCAAGGGAATGAGGATAGAGGAGAGGCAGACCGCGCCGAAAAACGATCCCAGAAGGTCCCATCCGTAGCCGAGCCCCGTCTGAGCTTTGTTCTTGATGAAGAGCCTGTTGGAGACGATAAACAGGTCGCCTCCGAAAAGGCCCAGCAGAAGAAGCGCGGCAAAAAAGAAAATTTCTGGGGGAGCCATGGCTAACGATAATCTCAGGGCCAAAACGAGGAGCAACACGCAAAATTGAATGAAGATGACCTGAGCATAGCGGGCGGTTTTTCTCTTCGATCCCCGCCACGCGCCCAAGGCTAAACCGGCCATAAATGAAGTCAGCAAAAGCGCCATCCGTTGATAGACATATCCATAGAGGGATTGGAACCAGACGATGATCATGATTTCGCAGGCGATGGTCGTCAGCCCGAGGACGGCCAAGGGGACTAAAAAGAAGCTGGATTCTTTGTGTTTCATCCTGAAGAGAATGAGACCAAGAACAAAAAGGAGAAGCGGAACATCCATGAGCCAGAAGAGCCGGATCCTGGCCAGAAAAGCCAGAACCCCGGATTCCAGACTCTTGAACTGGGTGCTCCACAGGACCGAGTTGAAAAAATAGCAGATGGGCGCCAAATCCGAGTTGATGTGGCCCGGCCCGGATTCAATATTTTCTTTCAGCCTGTTGACCCGGATTGAATTCAGCCTCTCCATGAGCATCTTTGGCGTGACGAACCTTGTCCGGAGGTGGAGCGATTCGATTCTCCGGGCGAGGTCCGGGACTTCGAGCGTTAGGGGGGAATCGGAAGCCAGGAAAATATTCGTGTCGCCGGGAACGACCGCCGCCTCGGCAAAGACTTTCTTCAAGGTGACATAGAGCGTTGAAAGGAACTCCCGGAGCTCGGGACTGACATAGTTTTCTGCGGACGGAACGCGGAAGGAAAACACCCCACTCGGGTTGAGTTTGTCCTTGACTTCGCGGAAGAATTCTTGAGTGTAGAAGCGGTTGATTTGGGCCGTCGCGGGTTCCGGTAGGTTGAGGATCACCAGGTCATATTTTTGCCGAGCCCGTTCCAGAAAATGTCGGCCGTCTTCCAGAAAGATGTGGACGCGGACATCCGCCAAGGCCGCTTGTCCATCTTGGGGCAAGAATTCTCGGGAAAGCCGGATGATCTCGGGGTCCAGCTCTACGTAGTCGACCGCCGTCCTCGGATATTTGAGAATCTCCTGAAGGCTGCCGCCGGTCCCTCCGCCGATGAGAAGGATCCGTCCGGCGTCCGGGTTTTGGAGACAGGCAAAGTGGACGGCCTCCTCAGCGGCGGCCTGGTCTGGGTAAGAATAAGCCTGGAGCCCGTTGTTATAGAGCGTTACCTGCTCGCCCGTCCGGATGACCTGGAGCTTGCCGTGGAGGCTGTCCTTGCTGCGAACAAGCGTGAAAGGTTTCCAAAAAATCGTCTGGCTGGGCTCGTCAAAAAGGAACAAGCCCAGAAAGAGACAAAGAACGATTCCCAGGGCCGGCTTTTCTCTCTTCCTTGCGAATGAAAAGAAGACGAAAACCGCGGCCAACGAGCCGAGCAAAGCGACGGCCCTCCAGTTGGAGAGAAACGGGACCAGCAGCAGATAGACAAGCAGACCGCCGGCGGCCGCTCCCGCGGATTCCCACAGATAAACACGGGCAATGTTCCCTTGGTCGACGCCGACATTCAGAACGAAGATCACGCCCAGCGGAAAATTGATGAAGAAGGTCAGGATCAGGGCGAAGGTCAGCATGGGCGCCATCCCCGTCAGCTCTCCGGGCAAGGTCCCGAGAAGAAAGCGCGAGAAGCGCAGGGCCAGGAAACAGAACGGCGAAATCCCCAGGACCGCGTAGTACAGCCGGACGAAGTGGCGTTTGGGCAGAGGATATTTGGAAGCCAAGATGCTTCCCAGGCCGCCCCATAGCAGCCAGGCGGCCAAGACGAACCCGAAGGTCATCTCGTTCCCGTAGAAATGAGCGGAAAATTCCCTGGCCAGAAAGACCTGGAACGACGTCGCCAGAAATCCCAGAAGAAAGGCGGGGGATAAAAATCTCAGGACCAGATTCCCGGAATCCGAGTTTGGCAGAATTTGCACAGGCCTCCCTTCAGCTCGATCCTTTTGATCTCGAAGCCGAACCTCTGGATGATGATTTTTTTGCAGCTCGGGCAGTACGTGTTCTCGCCCTCGTGTCCGGGCACATTCCCCAGGTACACATAATGCAGTCCTTCCTGGATAGCTGTCTGCCGCAATTTTTCGAGCGTCGACACCGGCGTCGGAGGCAGATTCTTGATCAGATACATGGGATGAAATTGGCTGAAGTGAAGCGGAGTATCGGGGCCGATCTCCTTGAGGATCCATTGGGCCATTTTCCGGGCTTGACCGGGGTCATCGTTCAATGTGGGGATGACAAGATAGACGATTTCGAGCCAGCGCTTGCTCCGGCCGATCATCCGAATGGCGTCGAGCACGGGCTGAAGCTCGCCGCGGACATAGGCCGTGTAAAAATCCTGATTAAACGCTTTGAGATCGACCTTGATGGCATCGACGACTTTGATCAGCGCTTCCAACGGCTCCGGGCTGATGTGGCCGCCCGTGACGACGACATTCCGGAGGCCCTTCCGGCGGGCCTCGATCGACGTGTCGTACATATATTCATAATAGACGACCGGCTCGGAGTAGGTATACGCGATCGAGGGGCAGCGATATTTCAGCGCGGCTTCGGCGACGGCCTGAGGCGGCAGGTCGAAATGGTTGACCTGTTCGGGCCTGACCTGGGAGATTTCCCAGTTCTGGCAGAACTTGCAGTTCACGTTGCAGCCGGCCGTGGCGATGGACAGGGCCTGGGTCTGCGGCAGGACGTGGAAGAAGGGCTTTTTCTCGATGGGATCGACATTCATCGTGCAGGCTTTGCCGTAGACGAGCGTGTAGTAGGTGCCCCCATCGTTTTGCCGGACGCCGCAATATCCCCGCTCCTTGTCGCCCAGTTTGCACTTCCGCGGGCAGAGGAGGCATTCGATTTCCCTGTCGGGAAGCTTCTTGTAGTAGCGGGCCTCGACGTGGGACAGGTTGGCCGTCTGGCCGAAGGCGTACAAATTCTGCAGGGCGGTTCCGAGATTGGCGCGGAGAGCCAGGCCTGCGCCCGCCGTCGTTTGAAGGAAACGCCGTCTTTTCATGGCATCCTTTTCTTGATCTTTTTAATTATACGTCCTCTTCGATGAACTGTATATCGTTGAGGGCCGCCCTGCCCAGACCCATTCGAGATGAAGTCCGGATGTAAAGCGGCTCCCTGTTGTCTTCGGCCAGGGTGGGGAGGCCTTGGGCTTTTCTCAATCTCTCGATGATCTGCCATCCGATAAAGTCGGCGGCCACGGGGTCCAGGCTGAAAATCAGGCTTTCGTATCTTTCCGCCCAGCGAGCATGATACGAGGGCCCCCGGTGATATTGAACGACCAGGGCGTCGAGAATTGTCAGACGGTGTTTGGTTTTGATCACCGGCATGTCGAAGAGCTCGGCGACGTAGGGATTGCAGTTCGAATCGTGGTATTTGTTGGGGTTGTGGATCGCCCCAAAATAGTTTTTCATGCCGGCCGTGATACCCGCCAGCCCGTGGTCTTTGAGGACGGCCAGGCTGACCGAGGCGGTGACGAAGTCCGACTGAATGGTGGAAAATAGACTCCCGATATTCAGGTGGATAAGCGGCTCCGATGTATAGCCGGCTCCTGCCGCGTCCGTGCCGAAAATGCGGAGTCCGCTGCCCGCGTGGAGTTTGTATCCGGCCTCTTTCAGCTCGTCGTTTGTCCTGTCCCAGATGACGATATTTTTTTCGGGGAGGCCGCTCTGAGCAAGCAGCCTGGAGAAGGGGAGGGCGACGTCGGGAGGCGTGGTCAGTCGCCGTCCGGCGATCGTGTTGATCTTGATCCCCACCCGGTCCGAGGGACGAAAAAGCGAGCTGAGCCCCGCGGCGGCGGACGATTGCCCGGTGAGCAGCTGGATTCCGCGGTCGTACATGCGCTGGATGATCGCTGGATTGATATCTCCTTCGGCGCGGAGAACTCCCCTGCCTCTCACCCGAACGACTTTCACCGCGGTCATCATTTTTAAATTACTCCGGCTCCTCCCCGAAGTCAATAATACGGAGCTCGGAACATGTTCCTTACTAATATCAACATAATAATTAAAATGACATCCCAGTTCGGGCGGAGCTTAGGCCGCCCGCAGCCCCCGGGCCCCGGGGAACCAGTCCCGTCGGATACTCTTGGAGGGAAACCCTTATTCCGGGTCTCCCTCCAACGCTCGCTTCGCTCTCTGCCTCCTTTCCAAGGAGCATTTGGCGATGAATTCATGGGAGGATGCTCCTCGGAGGAGTGGCAGGGCTGGCGGGTATTCCCGCCGCCCGTTGGAGGGGGACCCTGTGAAAGGGTCCTCCTCCAAGAGTGTCCGGGGCCCCCCTCCGCTACGGGGGCTTGAGGGCGGCCTAAGCTCCGCCCATACATTGTCACTTTATTTATTGCGTTTGTATTAATAATTAATTGAAATGGAAATTTTTTGCCTCATCCATCCGATCAGGACTTTTTACGCGGCTCCCCTCGCCCGACGTATATTTTTCGGGGGGAATTTAAATGCCAAAGAGGTGGGTTTGATCCCGGAAGTTGTAGTAAAATAGAAGCTTGATAAACAGGAGTCAAAACATGAAATATCTCAAGGGAAAAAAACAGGGATTTGGCCTGGCCGTCGTTTTGCTGCTGTTATTCTCCGGCGCCACGTTTCAACAAAAGCCGGCGGCAACGGCTTCTCCTTTGGCCTCTCTCCTTCCCCAGCTCACGAATTGGAAGCTCGCTGAGGAGCCCAGGCCGTTCCGGCCGGATACGCTTTTTGAGTATATCGACGGGGCCGCCGAGGTTTACCTGAGCTACGATTTCATAGAACTTCTCGTCGCCCAGTTCCAGGAAAAGAGCACAAAAGCCTCGATGACGGTGGAGATCTATGACA
>JAPKZH010000467.1 GCA_026393905.1 Candidatus Aminicenantota bacterium | reverse complement strand
ATGAACCCCTCGTGGGAAAAATTCCCGTCCAGTCCGATTGGAATCTCGCGGAGCAGGAAATATCTCAAGGGGTCCGGCCCGAACGCCTTGATGATGACATACGGGTCCAGGACGTTGCCCTTGGACTTCGACATCTTGGTTTGGTCCTTGAGCCACCAACCGTGTCCGAAGACGCATCTCGGCAGGGGGAACTCTGCGGCCATGAGGAAGGCGGGCCAAAAGATCGCGTGGAACCTGAGGATATCCTTGCCGATGAGGTGACTGGTCGCCGGCCAGTACTTTTCGTAGAGCTTTAAATCCCAGTCATAGCCGATGCCGGTCAGATAATTATGGAGGGCGTCGAACCAGACGTAGATCGTATGGGCCGGGTCGCCGGGAACGGGAATTCCCCACTTGACCGTGGTCCGGGTGATGCTCAAATCTTTGAGTCCCATCCGGACAAAGCTCACGACTTCGTTCATCCGGCTCTGGGGCCGGACAAAGTTGGGATGGCTCTCATAAAAATCGAGGAGCGGCTTGGTGTAGGCCGAAAGCCGGAAGAAATAGGTGCTCTCCTCGACGATCGTGGCTAGGCGGCCGCAATCAGGGCATATTTTGAGACCACCCTCGACGATCGGGACGTCGTCCGCCAGAAAATTTTCTTCTCCCACGCAATACCATCCCTGGTAAGTGCCCTTGTAGATGTCGCCTTTGTCCAGGAGTTGCTTGAAGATCTTCTGGACGCCTTTCTCGTGAAACGGCTCGGTGGTGCGGATGAAATAGTCGTTCGAGATGTTCAGCGCCTGCCAAAGGTCCTTGATCCGGACAACGACCTTATCGGCGAGCTCTTTGGGCGTCAGACCTTTTTCGGCCGCCGCTTTCTCGATCTTTTGGCCGTGCTCGTCGGTGCCGGTCAGGAAAAAAACATCGTATCCGGCCAGCCGTTTGAACCTGGCCAGGGCGTCGGCGATGATCGTCGTATAGGCGTGGCCGATGTGGGGCACATCGTTGACATAATAGATGGGCGTTGTTATGTAAAACGTGGGCTTAGAAGTCTTTGCCACCGGTCATCCCTCCTCGGATCAAGGCGATCGCTTCCGCGCGCGTGACGGGGTTGTTACGGAAAGAGCCGCGGACGGCGGAGGTCACGGTGATGGACTTCGGCTTCTTGGCCCCCCGCATCGACATACACATGTGCTCGGCCTCGATGACGACCATGACGCCCAGGGGCCTGAGATGGTCGCTGATGAGGTCGGCGATCTGCTTGGTCAGCCGCTCCTGGACCTGGAGCCGCCTCGATAGTCCGTCGACGACCCTGGCGATCTTGCTCAACCCGACGATCCTTCCACCCTTGGGGATGTAGGCCACGTGGGCCACGCCGGCGAAGGGAAGCAGATGGTGCTCGCACATCGAATAGAGCGGGATGTTCTTGATCAGGACCATTTCATCATGCTTTTCCTGGTGGATCGCCCGCAGGTGTTTTCCGGGATTCTCATGGATGCCGCCGAGGATCTCGGAGAACATGCGGGCCACTCGCTGGGGGGTCGTTTTGAGCCCCGCCCGGTCGGGGTTTTCGCTGACGCCTTCCAGAATGAGACGGACGCCCTTTTCGATCTTTTTGAGGTCCATGGCCTGTGTCTTTGTTTCCGCCATCTTGTTTCAGCCTTTTCTTGAATATTCCTGTGCCGCCAGCCTAAGGATTTCCTTTACGGGAATGCCCTTTTTGCGGGCCAGTTTCAAGCAATCCGAAAATTCGGGCTGGATGTTGATGTCCTTCCCCTCAAGCCTGGAAATCTTGATCCCGATGTCTTCTCCCAGGAGCCTGACGGTCTTGATGGTCCTTTCCAGCGCCCTTCGCTCGACGGGAAAAAACCTGACGCCGATCGAGCTTGTTTCCCGAAAGACCGAAGCGATGAGGTCATCTATTCTATCAAGCTCGGCCACCAGGGTCAATTTCGTCGCCAGCCGGTTTTTCTTCATGACGACCGGCGTCAAAAAGACGTCCAGGGCTCCCTGCTCCAGGGCTAGATCCATAAAGCCGGCTAGGACCTGCGGGTTGGAATCATCGATCGTGGCTTCGATGAGGTAGACTTTTTTATCCGCGGTAAACTGGCTCGCCCTGCCGTAAAAAATCCTGAGGATGTTGGGAAATCCATGGAAGTCGCGGCTCCCGGCGCCGGCCCCGATTTTTTCATACGTCAGCTCGGGGAAGGGGACGAATTTTTTGACGAGCGTCGCCACGATGGCCGCTCCCGTCGGCGTGACGAGCTCGGCTTTGGGGCCGGCCGAATAAACGGGAATCCCTTTCAGGAGCTCGGCCACGGCGGGCGGAGGCACGGGCAGGACTCCATGCGATGTCTTGACCCAACCTTCGCCGACGTTGAGAGGGGACGCATAAAACTCGCTGACCTGGAGCTCCTCAGAGAGCTGGACGCAGCCCAGGACGTCGATGAGGGCGTCATCGGCGCCGGCCTCGTGGAGATGCGTCTCCGCGAATTTGCAGCCGTGAACCTTGGCCTCGGCCTTGAAAAGATTTTCGAAAATGGACAGAGCGCCGGCCTTGACGGCCTTGGAGAAGGGCGTTTTTTTGATGAACGATTCGATATCCTTCCATTTCCGCGCCGGCGATCTCTTGCTCTTGACCAAAACATCGACTTTGAGTCCGCGAAGGTGTGATCGTTCCACTTCTTTGATTCGGATTCCGACCGGAAGCTTCAGCCCGGCCATTTGGGCTTTGAATTTGGCCCGGGACACGCCCAGGTCCAGAAGCGCTCCCAGGATCATATCCCCGCTCAAACCGGCCTTTGCATCAAAATAGATATATTTCATATTGTCCCCAAATATTGATCGATCAGCGGCAGGATCTCGCCCGCCTTTCCCTGCAAAAAGAGATTCGCGTAGGATGTCAGCGGAGTCGGGTCGGGGTTGATCTCGATGATCTTGGCCCCGGCATCCGATGCATAGAGAGGGAGAGAGGCGGCTGGCTGGACAAAGGCCGAGGTCCCGATGACCAGCATGACTTCGCAGAGCGAGCACAGCGAAAAGGCCCGGTGCAGGATGTTCGGATCAAGGGCTTCTCCAAACCAGACGACATGCGGCCGGAGCATCTCGCCGCAGGCAGGGCAGCGGGGAGGAATTTCGCCGAGCGGAGAGGCATGGTTCTCCGTGACGGTCTCTTCCTTCGTGCAACGCAGCTTCCAGATGTTGCCGTGGAGCTCAAGGATATTTTTTGAGCCGGCTTTGACATGGAGCCCGTCCACATTCTGGGTGATGAGGGCGAACTCGGGAAAGACCGTTTCCCACTTGGCCAGCGTCTGGTGGGCGGGATTGGGCTCGACTTTGCCGACGAGCCCGCGCCTCCAGTTATACCATTCCCAAACGAGCTTCGGGTCCCGGCTGAACGCTTCGGGCGTGGCTAAATCTTCAGCCCTGAATTGTCTCCATAGGCCGTCTTTGCCCCGGAAGGTCGGCACGCCGGATTCGGCCGAGATTCCGGCGCCCGTCAGGACAGCGATCCGCTTGGCATTCCGGAAGATTTCGGCCGCTCGTTTGATGTCTTCGGAATTCATGGCTTAACTCTTCTAAAAACAGTAGCATACAGTTTTCTGCCGGAAAAATCAAAAGGTTCTCTTCCATCTCATGTGGGGAAATATCGCCTGGAATACGATCCGGAAACGGCCTAGCTCCCCATCCGGGTTTTTAACGCCGTTCCCGAGCCCTCCATGGTCGCTTCAGCCGTCTCCGGATCGTTTCCCTATTCTGCCCAAGTGAAATGGAAGAGAACCCGGCGCTTAACCTTGACTTGTTCCTATCAAAATTATATATCAATATCCTTGGCTGAGGAGGTATTATGGCTGCCAATAGACAATTGAAGTTGCCTCGGGTGGAAATCGGCATCCTGGGCGGGACGGGTCTTTACGAGATCGAAGGCGTCAAAGGCCTCAAAGAATTCAAGCTGAAAACGCCGTTCGGGGATCCCTCAGACGCTTACATCATCGGAACTCTCGAGGGAAAACGCGTCGCTTTTCTCAGCCGGCACGGCCGGGGCCACCGGCATTTGCCCTCCGGGATCAATTACCGGGCCAACGTTTATGGATTCAAGATGCTCGGTGTCGAGCGGGTCATCTCGGTCAATTCGTGCGGCTCTCTGAGAGAAGGAATCCGGCCGCGGGACATCGTTTTCTCCGACCAGTTCTTCGACAGAACCCGGCGGGAGTGCACGTTTTTCGGCCAGGGGATCGCGGCTCACATCAGCTTTGCCCAGCCCGTCTGCCCCGAGCTTTCCCGATTCTTGTACGCGACCGCGAAAGAACTCGACATCCGCGCCCATCTCGGCGGCACCTACATCTGTATCGAGGGCCCGGCTTTTTCGAGCAAGGCCGAGTCCAAAATCTACCGTTCCTGGGGGTGCGATGTCATCGGCATGACGGCCGCCACCGAAGCCAAGCTGTGCCGCGAGGCGGAAATCTGCTATTCGACGCTGAACCTGGCCACGGACTATGACGTCTGGCATGCCGAGGAAAAATCCGTTTCGGTCGAGCTCATTCTGGAAAACCTGCGGCTCAATATCCATAGTGCCAAGGCCATCATCAAGAAGGCCGTGGCGAACCTGCCGCCTCACGTCGAGGGCCTCTGCGACTGCCGTCAGGCCCTGAAGAACTGTATCGTGACCGACGCCAACCTCATCCCGCCCGCGACGAAAAAAAAGCTGCATCTCATCATCAAGAAATATATAAAATGAAGCTGTCTTTGCAGCCTCTTGGCGCAGCAATCCCGTGCCTATCGCTCGAAAAGAGGAGATTCCTCGCTTTCCTCGGAATGACTCAAGGGCCGGGCCGCCGCGCTTCCTTTGGTCGCTCGCGATGACAATATATATTTTGAAGGATTATCCATGAGTTTGGTCATCGTCGGCTCCGTGGCCTTTGACACGATCGAAACACCTTGGGAGCGGAAGGAAAAGATCGTCGGCGGCTCATGCACGTATTGCGCGCTGGCGGCGAGCTATTTCACCAGGCCCAAGATCGTGGCGGTCGTGGGCGAGGATTTTCCGAAGCAAACGATCCGGCTTTTCAAGAAACGAAACATCGACCTTGAGGGGCTGAAAATCGTGCCCGGCGGCAAGACCTTTTTCTGGGAGGGCCGTTACGGCTTCGACCCCAACCAGAGATCAACCATCAGGACCGAGCTCAATGTCTTTCAAGACTTCAGGCCGGAAATCCCACCGGCCTATAAAAAAGCCGATATCCTTTTCCTGGCCAACATCGATCCCGACCTCCAGGAGAATATTTGCCGTCAGGTCGAAAAACCGAAGCTTGTCGCTATGGACACCATGCGTCTGTGGATCGAGAGCAAACCTGCGGCGCTCCGGCGCGTCCTCAAGCAGGTGGACATCCTATTTGCCAACGATGAAGAGATCCGGATGCTGACCGAGGAGCGGAACCTCATCAAGGCCGGCAAAAAGATTCTCGGCCAAGGGCCGACCTTGGTCATCGTCAAAAAAGGCGAGCATGGCGCACTGGTATTCGGCGAGAGTCTCGTCTTCGGCATTATGGCTCATCCCTGTGAAGACGTCGTCGACCCGACCGGCGCAGGAGATAGCTTCGCCGGCGGTTTTTTGGGGTATCTCGACCGGGTGAAACGCTTCGGCAAGAAAGAGATCCGGCGGGCCGCCGTCTACGGCAGCGTCCTTGCCTCCTTCACGATCGAAGACTTCGGCATTAACCGGTTTCGGTCGCTGACCAAGCGCGAGATCGCGGGACGTTTTCTCCATTTCAAAAGGCTGGTATCGTTTTGACAAACTAGGGGACAGGGGATGAGGGACCTGTCTCCAGACGAGCGCCGTCTGCCGCAAGTCGAAGATTCCCTTCTTTTTCGATGCCTGCCGTTTTGCCTAAAGCACCTTTTTTGTCAAGAAAAGGAAGAAAAAGCATTTCTGTATTATTGTCATTCCCGGTTTGACAGGAAAAACGACATTTGTTAAAGTCATCCAAACCGGGATGGAGAATGTTTTGAGCCGCCGCCGCCAAAACCGCACATTGGTCGGGCTCTCGGTGTTTGCGGTTTGCCTTGCCTTGGCCGCCTTCTCGTGTTCTCCGCAAAAACCGCCCGCCGAAAAAACTCTGAAAATTGCCGTCATTCCCATGGGCATGACCCATGAATTCTGGAAATCCATCCATGCCGGGGCGGTCAAAGCGGGCCGCGAGCTCGGCGTGGAGATTCTCTGGAAGGGCCCCCAAAAGGAGGATGACCGCGACGGCCAGGTTATGGTCGTGGAAGACTTCATCAACCGCGGCGTCCAGGGTATCGTGCTCGCTCCGCTCGATGACCGCGCCCTTGTCCGTCCTATCCAGGAAGCCAAAAGAGAAGGCATCCCCGTCGTCATCATCGATTCGCCCCTGGAAGGCCCGGACCCTATCAGCAATATTGCCACGGATAACTATAAAGGAGGGGTTCTGGCCGGCGAACACCTGGGCCGGATCCTGGGGGGAAAAGGAAGAATATTTTTGATCCGCTGCCACGAAGGAGCGGCCAGCTCTGCGCTGCGAGAGCAGGGCTTTTATGACACCGTCCTCAAGAGATTTCCGGGAATCGAATTTCTTTCCAAGGACGTTTATGCGGGAATCACCACGGAATCCGCCTATCAAACCCTGGAAAACCTGCTCAACCGCTTTCCCGAAGTGGACGGCATCTTTTGTCCCAACGAGTCCACAACCTTTGGGACGCTTCGCGCGCTGGAGGACCGGGGCCTGGCCGGTA
>JAPKZH010000668.1 GCA_026393905.1 Candidatus Aminicenantota bacterium | reverse complement strand
CAATTTCCTTCCGGGGATCCAGCCTTTCTCTTGGTTTCATCATGATCCCTATTAATACAGCTGTTTCATCTCCTTGATACTTCTTGGCGTCTTTGGTATGTTTCAATTTAAAGGAGATCGAAATTTATGAACGTCCAGATGTTGAGGCTTGTTCGGTTCATAAAAATCTCCTGCCTGTGTTTGTTGGGGCTGACAATAATCTTGTTTATTTCGTGCGCGCCGAGTATACGGACGGCAGCTCCGCCATCATCTCAGGGACCTGAAGGTAACCTCTCTCAGCTCTCGGCCATCCAGTCGGAATGGTCTTGGAAAACTATCCGAGGCGAGGTTCGGACCTACGAACAGACCCGAAAAGTCCTCGAAGCGATCATCAAGGAATATGGTGTCTTGGGGCTCTCCTTAGTTTTAACCCAAGGAACACGATATGCCCAAAAACCCAAGACGTATATCTTTGATTTGGGACTAGGGCATCCTGAAATGACAGTTTTTCGGGCCGGAAGGTTGGGCCAGCCTGTATTAGCCTATCTGGTCATGAAACTCGTTACCGATGAACAGTTCGACCTCGACAAGCCGCTTCAGAAATATTTGCCAAGGCCCCTCCCCGAGTATCCGGCTTACTCGGATCTGAAGGAGGACTCCCGCTACAAGCGACTGACGGCACGGTTGATCCTTAGTCATCAGAGCGGATTGGTGAACTCGCGTTTGACGCACCCTGCGCACAAATTGACGTTTGAGACATCGCCGGGAGAGCGCTTCGGGTATTCGGAAGAAGGTTATCGGCTTCTTCAGTTCGTCCTAGAGCAGATATTCGGCCAGAGCCTCAACGATTTGGCGAAATCGAATGTTTTCGACCCCCTCGGTATGAGCCAAACGAGTTTCATCCAGGAGCCTCGCTTCGAGGGGCATTTGGCGACCGTGGCCAGCGTTGGACACGATTCAAAAAATCCGGTCTCCGAAGTGTCCGGGACGTTCATCACCAGCGCCTCTGACTACACCAAGTTCATGTGGCTCGTCAGGATATATGGCTATCGCCTATCGCACGAGGCATTCTTCTCTTATATCATATTGCCAGAAGTATCCGTCCGGTCGCCTTCAATCTTTGAACCGCCATGCCCCGGGGATCGCCCGGCACTCCCCAAAAGGCTATCCTGGTGTCTGGGATGGGGAACATACGAGATCCCACGAACCTCGGGAGTCTGTTTCATCGGCCAACGGCATCAAGGGACCGAATGCTACGCGACGGCATTTGAATCTGAGAGATCAACAGCTCTCTCCATATTCGTCGCCGGGAATGCACAGCGTTCCGTCTCCGCCCGGGTTCTTCGGGAAATCCTCGGCGAGATCGAGACCCCGTTGACTTGGCTTGGATTCAAGGACGCCAGGATTACCAAATGACTCTGGATTTTTTGTTAGATTCAATCGGAAGACGGCGAAAAAGAACACATCAAGAGAAGATTGTTAGGAGCAGGCCGGGGACGGTCAGAAAGACTAACAAGGATTAGCGAAAAAAATCAGGCCCCTTCATTTCGGCCGATAAAATCGCCAATTTCCTTCCAAGAATCCAACCTGTCTTATGGAAGCCATGAAATATTGAATCTAATGAATCATTGTTATAAAGCAGAGGATGTTATTGGATGTTTTACAAAATTTATTTGCCTCCAGGCAAATAAATCAGCTAATAATTTTTCCTACAGGCAAATATTCTTGACACCGAACGGGACCCGATTTATAATCAAATCATGCTCAGGGACAGATATCTAACGGAAGCCGTAAATGAGGACCTCCGCGAAAAAATGGTCTTCATCGGCGGCGCTCGCCAGGTCGGGAAGACCACTTTTGCCGTCGATCTCCTGGGGAAACGATTTAAGTCGCCGGCTTATTTCAATTGGGACAATCGCTCGGACCGGCGCGAGATCATGGCCGCCCGCTGGCCCGGCGACGCCGACCTCATCATCCTGGACGAAATCCACAAACTCCGGGGCTGGAAAAACCTGGTCAAGGGCGAGTACGACAAGCTCAAGGACAAGTATTGCTTCCTCGTGACGGGCAGCGCCAGGCTGGATATCGTTCGCCGGGGCGGCGATTCCCTGCAGGGCCGCTACCAGTATTACCGCCTCTATCCCTTCTCGCTTGCGGAAATGACGGGAAGAACCAACGACGTCAAGATCTTCGAGGAAATCCCGATCGGCCCGGACATTCCCATTCCGGAATTAGAAGCGCTCCTCGAATTCGGGGGATTCCCCGAGCCTCTTTTTCGCCAGAACACGCGATTCCTCCGCCGTTGGCATAACGAAAAAATCGAGCGGATGTTCCGGGATGATATCACCAGCATCGAACAGGTCCGCGACCTGGGCCGGATGAAATTTCTGAGCGATCTTCTTCCCGAGCGCGTGGGGTCGCTTTTCTCGATAAACGCCGTCCGCGAAGACCTGGAAGTCGGCTTCAAGGCTGTTTCGAACTGGGTGACGATCCTGGAATCGTTTTACTACCATTTCCGGATCCGGCCTTACGTCCACCGTTGGATCCGGTCCATTAAAAAGGAACCCAAGCTCTATCTTTGGGATTGGTCCGAGGTCGGCGAACCCGGCGCCCGTTTCGAGAATCTGGTCGCCAGCCATCTCCTTAAGCTCTGCCATTTCCTCTACGACAGGGACGGCCTCAAAGCGGAGCTCTCTTTCTTGAGGGACGTGGACAAGAAAGAAGTGGATTTTCTCATGACCGTTAACCGCAAGCCATGGTTCGCCGTGGAAACCAAGCTCGCCGATGAAAACGTGTCCTCGGACCTCGAGTACTTCCGGGAGAAGCTGAGGATCCCCTTTGCTTACCAGGTCATCAGAAAATCCGGAGTCCACCGGCTCATCCGGGGCGTGCACGTGATATCTGCCGATCGCTTCCTGGCCGGGCTGGTATGATGTTTTCCTAAGCAAGATAGGTGGCAAAATTGATAGACTCCGCAATAGGATATTAGCAGGAACCATGGAATCGGCCGGAAATCTCCTGATCATCGGAAAAGAGCCGTCCCTGGCCGAAATGCTCAAGGCCTCGCCCGTGGCCGCGGATTTCCGGATTCATTTTTGCCGAATCGGCCAGGACATCCTGGATTTCATCAAAGACCGCTCGATCCGGATCGCCATTTTGGATTTTGAAGAGATTCGGAAGGACGCCTCGAGCCTGCTCCGAAAACTCAAAAAGTTCGATCCCCTCCTTCACGTCGTCATGATTGGCGGCCCCCTCCACCCCGAAGAAGTCCTGGACTGGATCCATCAGGGCGCGACAGACTACCTGGTCAAGCCGCTCGAAATCGAAACGATCCACGAAGCCCTCAAAAAGGCCTCCGAAAAACGGGAGCTTCGGCGCGAGACCTTTCTTCTCGAAAAAAGGCTGGAAAAAAAATACGTCTTTCAGGGCCTGACCAGCAAAAATCCCTATATGCTCGAGATCTTCGGCCTGATCGAAAACATCGCCCGATATTTCACGAGCGTCCTGATCACGGGCGAGACCGGCACGGGGAAAGAGATGGTGGCCCGCGCTATTCACGACCTAAGCGGAGTCGAAAACCGTAAGCTCGTCATATGCGACTGCGCCTCGATCCCCGAGAGCCTCTTTGAATCCGAGCTCTTCGGCTATGTCCGCGGCGCTTTTACCGGAGCCGACCGGAACAAACGCGGCCTGTTCGACGACGCCCATGAGGGCACGATCTTCTTGGACGAAATCGGGGATGTTCCGATGCCCGTCCAGGCTAAGCTCCTCCGCGTGCTCGAAACGCGCCAGTTCCGGCCGCTCGGCTCGAACGAAATGAAATACGTCCATGTCCGGATCATGGCCGCCTCCAACCGAAACCTGGCCGCGGCCATCAAACAGAACGCTTTCCGGGAAGACCTCTATCACCGGCTGAACCGCGTGGAGATCCATCTCCCTCCGCTCCGAGAGAGGCCGGAAGACATTCCCCTGCTTGTCCGGCATTTTCTCCACAACTCCAACAAGGCGTATGGCAAATCCGTCAAAGGCGTCTCCCGGGATGTCCAGAAGCTGTTTCTCCGGTATCACTGGCCGGGAAATATCCGCGAGCTGGAAAACGTCATCCAGAGCGCCGTGCTCGTTTCGAAAAAAGACTTCATCGATTTGGCCGACCTGCCTAAAAACCTAAGGGATTTTCTGCCCGCGCGGAGCGGGATGCCCTTCATCGACAAAGAAAATTTATCGACGCTCGATGACCTGGAAAAAGAATATATCGCCTATCTGCTCAAGGTGACGAATCACAACCTGAAAAAAACCGCCAAGATTCTGAACATCTCGCGCACGACGCTCTATAACAAGCTCGGCAAATACCACCTGCAATAATCGGGGTCAAACCTCAACATTCAACAAAATGGTTTAACGGAAAGACCTTTTGCTTTTTTGGATCTCTTCCATTTGGCGTGGCTGATTTCGGGAGCCCCCAGACGCTGCCGGCGTTAGAAACTCTCGCGGGAGCAAGAGCGTTATGGACTTCTTGTTTCATGGTTCCTATGAAACGGAAGAAGGACTCTTTTCTAGTTATTTGTTGAATGTTGAGGTTTGACCCCATTTTATTTTACGCAAGGGCAGCCCGGCCAGGATGATCGCCGTCCCGATCAGCGATTTGACGAACGAGCTGGCAAAGACGTTGATGACCACCGCCGCCGAGATAAGAAAGAACGCAAGCGGGACCACCGGGTATCCCCAGGTCCGGTACGGCCGCGCCGCATCCGGCATCTTTTTTCGGAGCACGATCAAGGCCAGCGCCGTCAAGCCGAAGAAGATCCAGTCGCCGAAGGTCACATATTGAAGGAGCTGGCCGTAAGTGTTGGTCCCGAGCAGACAAGTTGCCCAAGCCGCCTGGAGAAAAATGGCCGCATACGGAGTCCCGGTGCGGGGATGAAGTCGGGCCGCCACCGGCAGAAATGCTCCGGACCGGGCCATCACTTGATAGACCCGCGCCCCCGTCAGGATGAACACATTCGTGATCCCAAAGGTGGAAATGATGATGGCCGCCGAGACGAACTTCGCTCCCCATGGACCGACCATGGCTTCGAAGGCATCCGAGGCCAGTTTAGTCGAGCCGCTGATCTCGGCCAAGGGAAGGGCTTTGACATAGACGACATTGGAGAGGACATAGACGGCCACGACAAGGCTGACCCCCGAGATGATCGCCAGGGGCATAGTGCGGGATGGATTCTTCACTTCGCCGGCCACAAAATTGAGATTCTGCCAGCCGCCGTAGGAAAACAGGGCGGGCATCAAGGCCAGTCCCATGGCGCTCAATATTTTCAAATGAATCCCATCGGGAAACAGAGGACCGAGGGATAGGTGGGAGGCCTTGAACCAGAGAATTCCCACGCCGATGAGGGCTATGAGTGCCAGGATTTTGAGCGTCGTGAAGACATTCTGGACAACGCTGCCGGGCTTTATCCCCAAAAAGTTTACGAACGAGAGAAGCCAGATGATGCCCGCGGCAAGCAGGCTGATCCAGAGATTCTTCATCGGCACGAATCGGCTTATAAAGCGGGCGCAGGTGTAGGAGACGGCCGCGATCGCCCCTGTCTGGATCGTGCTGAAAAGCGTCCACCCGAAGAGAAACCCAAGCCAGGGAGAGAAGGCGCGGTCTAGGTAGACGACCTGCCCGCCGGACTGGGGAAACATGGCCCCCAGCTCGGCAAAACACAGCCCGCCGAGAAAGGCGATGACGCCGCCGATGATCCAGACGAAAAGCAGCTGGGAAGACGACTGCAGGAATTTGGCGCTTTCCGAGGAATTCATGAAGATGCCGGCCCCGATCATCGCCCCGCTCGAGATCATGGCCGCATCGAACAGGCTGAGCTTCCGGCGTGATGCTCTCTGTCCGTCCATTTCCCTAACTAATACACAATTGGCAGAGCAAAATCAATTCAACAAAAAACTATTTGGCAATCCGCCGATTTTCCCGTAAAATGTTAGGATGAAAGAGGAGGACAGAATGAAAAAAACTCTCACGATCTGCCTACTAGGCCTATTCCTGGTCAGCCTTTCCGTCGCGGTGGGCTTCGGCCAGACGACCAAAGAGATTCTCGACAAGATGATCGATGCCCAGGGCGGACGAAAGGTCCTGGCGGCCATCAAGGACACGACAATTGCGGCAAACATAGAACTGGCCCTGCAGGGCATGAGCGGAAACCTGACCATCTACCAGAAAGAGCCTGACAAGATGAGGATGGACATCGAAATAGCAGGCATAGTCATCACCCAGGCCTTTGACGGTGTCAAGGGCTGGCAGATCAATCCTATGGCGGGAGGGGCCGCGGCCGAGATGTCCGAAAGCGAAGCCCGGGACTTTAAAAAGCAGGCGATGGGCAATGATTCACTTCTGAATCCCGAGAAATACGGCATCACCTATGTCTTTAAGGGGAAAGAAAAAATCCAGGACAAAGAATACCTGGTTCTTGAACAGTCCTATGCCGACGGCCAGAAAATTACGATGTATCTCGATCCCCTCACATACCTAACCTATAAAGCCAACGCCAAGGTCAATCAGATGGGCGTGGAGATCGCTCAGGAAACGATTTTTGGAGACTACAGAAAAGAGGGCGATACGATGACGGCCCATTCCATGACCGTCTTCCAGAACGGCGCGGAATCCGTGAAAATGACCTTCAACAAGATAGCGTTCAACACGGGCATCCAGGATTCTGTATTCAAGATGTCGAAATAGGCCATGAGAAAGACGGGCTTTCTTGCCGCCGTCCTGATCCTTCTTCTTGCGGCGGGTTGCGCCATCAATCCGGTCACGGGCAAGAAAGAGCTCAGTCTGATCTCCGAAGAGGGCGAAATCTCGCTGGGCAAGGACACGGACGCCCAAATCGGCCAGGAATACGGATTCTACAGCGATCCCGAACTTTCCAATTATGTCGCCTCGGTCGGCATGGCCATGGTCCCCCACACCCACAGGCCCAACCTGGTTTACCACTTTGCCGTGCTGGACAGCCCTGTCGTCAATGCCTTTGCCGCACCCGGCGGGTATATCTATGTCACCCGCGGCATCCTGGCACTAATGAGCTCTGAATCCGAGCTGGCGGTGGTCCTAGGCCACGAGCTGGGGCATGTCAACGCCCGCCACAGCGTCAAAAAACTCAGCCAGATGCTGCTTGTCCAGGTCGGGCTGGCCCTCGGCAGCGCCATCAGCGACACCTTTGCCAAAATCTCCGGCGTGGCCGGCATCGGCGTCCAATTGCTGTTCCTCAAGTTCAGCCGAGACGATGAGCGGGAGGCCGACGCTCTGGGCGTGGAGTATTCGAGGAAGGGGCTCTTCAACTCGGGCGAAATGGTCAATTTCTTCACAGCCCTTGAAAAATACGGCGACCTGTCCGGAGGAAGCCACAGCCTTCCCGGCTTTCTTTCCACGCATCCCCTGACCGGCGAGCGCATCAAAAATGTCCGGTCCATGATCACCCCGTCGGACACCGGGCTCCCCAAGAAGCGGGAGCCGTACATGCGGCAGATCGAAGACGTCGTCTACGGCAGCGATCCGCGGCAGGGATATGTCGAAGCCAACACGTTTTACCACCCCGGGATGCGTTTTTCTTTTGATGTTCCGGAGGGCTGGAAACTCCAGAACACGCCGTCCCGGGTGACGATCGCCCCGGAAAACGGCAATGCCGCGGTCATCCTTCAAGCCGAAAAAAGCGATGAGGACCTGTCTGCCTTTGCCCAAAAAAAGGCGGCCGGCATCACGGGCCGTCAGTATCTCAGCGATCAGAATCAGACGATCAACGGGATGGCGGCCTGCCACCAGCTTTATAACATCGTTCAGCAGGACAAGGACACCCTCAAGCTGCGGCTGACCTGCCTTCGAAAAGGCGGGACGGTTTTCTATTTCTCGGCCCTCAGCAAGGCCTTGGACTTCGGGTCCTACGATTCCACGTTCCGGGCGATCGCCTCTTCCTTCATCGAGCTCAAAGACCCCAACCGCCTGAACAGGCAGCCCCAGAGGATCAAGATCCTCAAGGCCGACGGGCGCAAGAATCTGAAAGACATCTTCACCGACAACGGCGTCAAAAAAGAGCTTTGGCCGACCCTGACCGTGGCCAACGGAATGGACGTGAACGGGATCCCTGAGAAAAATCAGCTGATCAAGCTGGTCAAGTAGTTTCGATTTCCTTCAAGACATCATAGGCCAGTCGGAGGGCGCGGAGGCCTTCCTCGCCGCTGACCTTTCCCGGCCGTCCCTCGGCCTGGCAGCGCAGGAAATTCTCGAGCTCCTTCTTCAGAGGCTCTTCCTTCTTGATCTTCAGCGTCTTGATATCGGTCTGCCGTCCGCTCAAGGGGAACACCTTGACTTCCTGGTCGATGTAATCGATGGAATAATAGGAAGTGGGCTCAAAGATCCTCAGTTTGCGGACCTTGCCCTGATGGACCCGGCTGGCCGTCAGGGTGGCCACGCAGCCCGATTTGAACTCCAGGCGGGCGTTGGCGATGTCGATCTTCTCCGAGAGGACGTGGATTCCCGAGGACCGGATGACGCCGACCTCATCCTTGATCAGGGCCAGGATGATGTCTAGGTCATGGATCATAAGGTCCAGGACGACGTCGACGTCGAGCGAGCGGGCCGAGAACGAGCCCAGCCTCTGGACTTCGATGAACTTGGGTTCAGAGATCATGTTCTCGACCGCTTCGACGGCCGGGTTGAAGCGCTCCAGGTGCCCGACCTGAAGGATGAGACCGTTCTTCCTGGCCAGGTCGACGAGCTGCTCGGCCTGCTCGATCGTTTCCGTGATCGGCTTTTCGACGAGGACATGCTTGCCGTTTTTGAGCAGGTTCATGGAGATATGGAAATGCTCGGAGGTCGGCGTGGAGACGATCCCGGCATCGATCTCGTCCAGCATGTCCTCATAATTCTGGAAGTACTTCACGCCGTGGCGGTTCCCGATCTCCAGGGCTTTCTTGAAATCGATGTCGGCCACGGCCTTGAGCTCAGCCTCTTCCAAATAGGAGATGATCCGGGCATGCTGCATGCCCAGATATCCGACGCCGATGATCCCGACTTTGACTTTGTCCATGTCCATGATTTTATAACAAACGGCCTCAGCCGATCGCCGCGATGACGGACGGGCCGAGCTATTTCTTTACGATCACGGCGATGCCGTTGGCCTTGGCCAGGGCGATGACTTCGTCCTTCTGGAAAAGAGGCACTTTGCCGGCTTCAATACAGAGGGCCGCAGCTTTCACTCTGACCAGATTCCTCAGGGTTTCAATCCCGGCGGCCGGGACATCGATCCTCATATCCTGGGCGGAACGGCCGACTTTGACCACGACGATGCCCTTTCCGGCCAGCCGTCCTCCCCTTTTGATCGTCTCGTCCGTGCCCTCCATGCCTTCCACGGCCGCGACGGCCCGGTCCTTGATGACGACCGTCTGCCCAAGATCCAGGTCGGCAATGGTCTTGGCGATCTTCCATCCGAAATCAATGTCCCCCAGGACATCCGGCGCCGGTGAGCCGCCGGTGAGCACGCCCTCCGGATAAAAATACGCTTGGAGGAGAAACGAGGGATCCTTGACGGAAATTCCCTGCCCCTCGAGGAATTCAATGAGCGCCTTGAGCAGCGATGTCGGAGACTTATCCCTCACCTGGGCCAGGAGTAGCCCGGCGGAATCGTCCAAGCCCGGCTCAGTATAGATGGCCCGAGGGTCGACCTTGCCGATCATCACTACATCCCGGACGTCCTGCTTTTGAAAAAATGACACGAGCTTCTGGATTTTCCCCAGCTCGAACCAAGCGAAGGTCTCCGCTTTGGCTTCCAGGTCCGGAACGGCCTCGCCCCGGAGCCCGGCGACAACGCAGGCATAGCCCAGCCGCGTCGCTTCCTCGAGCGCCTCCAGGGGAAATCCCCCTGATCCTGCAATCAGGCCAATTCGAGTTCCCATTGGTCCGTCGTCTTTTTGATAATGCCTCTTTTGGAAGATTGTATGAATTTAATGATCTCATCGCGGTCTTCCCCGGGGGGAAACTGCGATTGGATTTTTTCCAGGGCCTGGGTCGTGTTCAAGTCCGCATAGAAGATCAGCCTGAACATTTCCTTCAAGGCCGCGATTCTTGCGTTGGAATATCCTTTGCGACGCAGGCCGATGACATTCAATCCATAGATATGGATCGGCCGCATGCCCGCCACGCGGCAGAACGGCAGGACGTCCTGGGTGATCACCGAGAAGCCGCCGATGAAGGCGTGTTTGCCGATCCGGCAGAACTGGTGGACGCCGCAGAAAGCGCTGAGGTAGGCGTGGTCCTCGACGACGACATGCCCTCCCAGCGTGGCGGCGTTGGTGAAAACGGTCTGGCTCCCAACCCGGCAGTCGTGGCCGATATGGGCATAGGCCATGAAATAATTATCGCTGCCGATTTCGGTCAGCCCCCCTCCTTTGGCCGTCCCGCGGTGGACCGTGATGTATTCCCGGAAAAAATTGCGGTCTCCGATCTTGACCTGCGTTTCCTCGTTCCGATACCCGACATCCTGCGGCTCGCTTCCGATCGTCGAAAACGGAGAAAAATGGCAGTCGGCGCCGATTTCCGTCCGGCCGTCGATCACGACATGGGAATCCAGGCGGGTGTTTTTATGGATCGTGACATGTTCTCCGATGACGCACGAGGGGCCGATCCACACGCCCGAATCCAGCCCGGCCTTGGGATGGACGGCTGAGGAAGGGTGGATCGAGACCTCATGTCCGCCCATTCATTTCCCCTTTTTCCAGGAGAGAGGCCATGAGATCTCCCTCGACGACGATCTCGCCCTCGACCAGAGCTCTGCCATGAAGCTGCAAAAATTTGCTCTTGAGCTTGACAATCTCGGCCTCGAGCCTGAGCTGATCGCCGGGGATAACGGGCTTTCGAAACCTCACGTTTTCGATTTTGGCCAAAAGCACGAATTTGGTCTCGGGATTCGGGACGGTATGATAGATAAGGATGCCGCCGGCCTGAGCGATGGCTTCGACGATGAGCACGCCTGGCATGATCCGCATTTCCGGGAAATGTCCCTGGAAAAAAGGCTCATTGTAGGTGACATTTTTCAGGGCGGCGATCGACTTTCCCGGCTCCATGCTCAGAACGCGGTCGACGAGAAGAAAGGGATAGCGGTGGGGAAGAACCTGCAGGATCCCTTCGATGTTGATCAAGGAACCGTCCCGCTATTTGCCGGCGGCCTTCGAGGCGTCGTAGCGCTTGATGACGTCTTCGGTCACATCGATGGTCGGGTTGAAATAGACGGCTCCGCTCTTGAGCAGGTCAAAAATGATATCCAGCGCTTTTTCCTTGCCGAGCTGAGTGACGATGGGAATGAGTTCATCTTGAACTCTCCCGAGAAGACGGTCGCTCGTTTCCTTCATGTTGGCATAGGCGTCCTCGGCATCCCGCTTCCTCTGCGTCTGCTTTCTTTCGAGATCGGCGGCCTTCTGGCTGAGCGCTTCCTGGGTCAGGGTCAGCCGTTGGGTGTTGATCTGGGCTTGGAGCTGTTGGATTTCGGTATCCAGCTTGCTGATTCTGGCCTGGTTCTGCTTGTCCAAA
>JAPKZH010000286.1 GCA_026393905.1 Candidatus Aminicenantota bacterium | reverse complement strand
GAGCGGATTCGGAGCCGCCCGTTTGGTCGAAAGAACGAAGTCGTCGTGGGCAAAGACGGCCGTGCCGCTCATCCTCGGAGGCCTCCTTGTGGCGGATTTTCTGTCCGTCCCGATCCCGCTGGCGCAAATGGATTCGCCCGGCCGCGTCCCCGCCGTCTACTCGGCCGTCAAGGAGCTGCCGGAGGGGGCCGCGCTTATCGAACTGCCCATCCCCCAGCGGGGCCAGGCCAAGTCCAGGGAAGCCCTTTATCTCTACTATTCCACCCATCACTGGAAAAAGCTCGTCAATGGATACAGCGGGTATATCCCGCCCGGGTATACGATTATCGGGGAGGCCATGCAGTCTTTCCCATCCGCCCCGACCTTCAAACTTCTGAGGGATCTCCAAGTGGACTATGTGCTCGTTCATACGGAGTGGTTTATGAGCGGCGAAGGAAAGCGGGTCAAGGCCGAGCTGGAAAACTTTCCCGGTCAGGTGAATCTTTTGACGGCGGCCGAAGGCGATTACTTATATCAACTGGTCGCCCAGCCAAAACAAGAGCAGAAAGAGGGAGCGCTCGTCGAGGTCGGTGACAAGCGGAAATGGACGGCCTCGAGCAATTGCAAAAGCGACGAGGCAAAGCTGGCCTTCGACGGGGATCCGGAGACGGGCTGGTCGACGGGCCGCCCTCAGCGCGAAGGCGATTATTTCCTGCTGGACCTCGGCGAGAGCCTTCAGGTCCAGGAGCTCGATCTGTCCTTGAATAAAAAGCCGCTGGACTATCTCAGAGGCTACAGGCTGGAAGGCTCGGAAGACGGCTTGAGCTGGCAGATCTTGAGTGAAAATTCCTTTTATTTTCCCGAGCTTGCGGCCGGCATGATCGAGGACTACTCGAAATACCGGGTCGAGATTTCGTTCGGGCCCAGTCGCGTTAGGTATCTGCGCCTGACGTCGACGTTAGAGCATAAAAACCGGCCCTGGTCGATTCAGGAAATCGCTTGCAGGGGCGAAAAAACGGGACTCTGATTACTTCTCGACCACCGCGGTCGTTTTCGGGCTTTCGTTCCCGTCCTTATCAATGGTCGACAGGGCATAGGCGTATTTCTGGTTCAGCGGCAATTTACGGTCCTCATATTTGAACGTCGTGGTGGTCAAGGTCGTCAGCAGCACGAACTTGTCGTCGGCTTCTTCCGGCTTTCTCCGATAAAGCTTGTAGTTGGCCACCAGGCTGTCGTCGTTTTCGGCATTCTTGGCGAAGGTGATTGTGTTCATTTTTTCGCTGTAAAACAGGATCTTGTTGAGAGAGGTCGTGAGGACGACATTGCTCGGCGCGTAGACGCGGACCTTCTGTTTGTAGGTATACATGATCTCTCGGGACATCCAGTTATTGTCGGGACCGCCGAGCTGATCATAAAAGGCCAGATGGACATCGCCGTTGGCCGCGACTCGAAAACAGGGCTCGCCGGAATGGTAAGGCGAATTGGAAAAATTGGTGATATTCGACCATTTTTTTGTTCCGCTCGCCTTGTCGATTTCATAGGTCTTGACGAAGATCTCCCAATTCGATCCTCCGACAAGCTCCTGCCAGGCTATGTACATTTCTTTTGTCGTCGGATTGACGGCGATCGAAGCGGTTTCGGAAAGGTCGCCCGTCTGGGAGATGTTTTCCGTGGCCTGCCATCCGCCGTTCACGGTTCTCCGGAGCATGACCTCTATGTTTCCGGCGGCCACCTCCTGCCAAACGACATAGGCATCCCCGTCTCCGTCGGCGGTGACTTTGGGGTAGGTCCAGTTGAGGCCGGAGTTGGGTGTGACCTGAAAGGGAGCTGACCACGCGCCGACATTTTTTGGCGTGGGGTTTTTGGAATACCAGACGATCGAGCCATAGGGCCGAGTGATCCAGACCAGATGGGCGGTTCCTTTGCTATCGATGAACAGGTTCGCCAGGTAATCGCTCATGGGAACGTTAATGATGTCGCCCGCGCTCCACTGTCTCGTGTTGGGGTCTCGGTATCTGATGACCAGGCCGAACTGACCATCAATATCCGACATCCATACGGCGTAGATATTATTATCCGTCGGGGAGAGCGCCAGAGTGCCATAACTCGAGCTGGGCGCGCCGTAGGAAATGATCTCCTTGGAGCCAAAGCCGCCGTTGCTGTACTCCCACCCGACAATGGCCATTACCATCCGGGAAAAGTCGGCGTCATGGTAGCCGACAAAGGCTTTTCCGCCTTCCGGGTAAGCTACAACCGTGGGGAACCCCACATCGTCGATCGCGTCATAGAGGAGGGGCGCGATGGTCTTAGAAGCGGGCCACTGGCCGCTCTCATTCGTATTGAACATCATGTTTCTGGCCATCCCAAAGCCTATCCACTCCGTCCAGCAGACATAAGCGTTTCCCTTGGCGTCGAGAGCGAGGACCGGGGATTCGCTGGCCGCCGGCGTGTTAGAAATATTGACGAGCGTGCTCCAGTCTGCGGCGGCGGCGGCGGGCTTGACCACCGGTCTGATTATTTTCGCCCGGCGGGCCTGGGGAGCCGCCGTCATGGTCAGCATCAGGACACAGGCCGAGGCAAGGGCAAAGAAAACAAGGCGTTTCTTCTTCATAAGGTCTCTCCTTCCAAGAGTGAGTTAGATATTATACATGGAGAAGTCCATTAGTCAACCGTTTGATGAATTCCCGGATGGCAGAGCGGCTAGGACAGCCTTTTGTAGATCCGAATCTCGGGATTGATCTTTTCCAGGTTGGTCAGGACGCTTCCCGGGCTCATTAAGATCCATGGGGACTCATACTTAAAGCCGGCCGCCAGCCTGTATTTCAGCTTTTTCTGGGTCAAGTCGAGGTAAAACTTGTATTTCGGACCCTTCGGATCGTGGCGCCGCATATATTCGACATTGATCAGGATGTAGTCCGGCTTTTCCTGCTCGAAGTTCCGCAGGGGAAACTTGATCATGGTCCAGCGAAAGCCGTCGAGCCGGGGCAGATATTCTTTGGAATCCATGACACCGACGAGAGCCTCCGCCCCGATGTTGTCTCTCATCCATTTCTCGACCTGGTATCGGGAGTCCTTCGCCATTAGGAGATCGACGGAGGCGGAATAGAAAAACGAATAGATTAAGAGCACGCCGACAAGGGCTTTTTTCGTCCGGCGAAGTTTTTGATCCTGGCTCACCAGGCCCGATAAAAATTTCCCGCCGAAAAACGACAGAATGATACAGAGAGGAATGAGCCACCGGTCGAAATTCATCCTGACGACATGGATGAAGAAGAGATAATAAGAAAAGCCCGGAAGAAGGAGCCAGAACAAGAGCGGATTTCTTCTCTTGGGGAAAGCGGAAGCCGCCAGCCCAGCCAGACAGGCCAGGAATAAAGGCCAGCCCAGGGAAAAATGGATGTGCCTGATGCTCTGCCAAAGCATATTCAAGTGCCCCGGGATCGTGTTCTCATAGACCGGAATGTAGTCGCTGGCCGGGCCGATAACGAGCCTGAGATGGGCCAGGACGCTTTGCGGATCGAACAGGATATTATGGAGAAGGACAAACAGGAACGCGGCCAGAAGAGGGGGTAGGATGATCCTCCGGTCGACGAGCGTCCGGGCGAATTTCGCCGACGAATCTTCTTTTTTTCTGTGGCGGTGAAGAGCACAGAGGATGGCCGGCGCTGTCAGGACATAGAAACCGTAAGCCTGGTCCTTGGCGCAGACGGCCAGGGCGGCCGCCGCGCCGAACAGGAGATAATCGGCCAGGCGATGGTTTTTCAGGACGCGGACAAAAAAAAGCAGGGAAAAGGTGAACCAGAAGATGTAAGGGATGTCCACGGTGGCGATTTTAGCGTGGTAGACAAAGGGCGCGATGAGGGCGGTGATCAAGGCCGCCAAGGTCGCCGCCCGCCGGTCATAGATTTCAAGCCCGATCCTGTAGACGAGGACGACGATCAGCGTCGCCATCAACACGCTGATGAGCCGGCCCAAGTAAAAGAGGGCCGTGTATGTGGAGGCGCTGCTGAAATCGAGGACATGAAGTCCATCGAGCGCCCGAAAGGGCAGGTGAGAGAGGGCCAAAACATAATAGTGAAAGGGCGGATAGGGGGAAACCCAGCCGTGAGAAAAATGCATGTTGACGGCGTCCATGATGGTGGAGGGGACGAGCTCGTCGGGCGCCCAGCCGCGAAGGCTGGGCAGGCCCCACCATATGGCAAAAAGATTGAGAAGAAGGCTCACGGCCAGCACCAACAAAAGAGGTCGGTGAGATTCTTTTATTAAGGGCACGAATTTCATCCGCAGGACATGTCTCGCTTTCCGAGTTGAGGGCTTAAGCTTGGGACAGCTTTTTTCTGTTCCGTCTTAACTGTCTTTTATTGGCAAACATGAGCCGGGCGACCATGAGCAGGGATTCCAGGGCGACTCTGAACTGCATTTTCGACTCGCCCGTCTCCCTTTCTTTGAACACGAAAGGGATCTCTGTCGTCTTGAACCCACTTTTGATCACTTTGTAGACGAGGTCGATCAAGAAGGCATTCTGCCGTCCCCGCAGCTTCCGCCATCGAATGGATTCCAACACCTCTTTCCTGAAGCATTTAAAAGCCGTCGTCGTGTCCGTCGATTCGATCCGAAGCATCAGGCGGATAAACTCATTGGACAGCTTGCTCAGGAGAAGCCTCTTGAAGGACCAGTTGTAAACCCGGACGCCTTTATAATACCGGCTGCCGAAGACGGCATCGTGGTCCTCGATCTTTTCCAGAAAATCAGGCAGGGTGTTCGGATCATGGGACAGGTCGGCATCCATCTGCAGGATCACGTCATACCCGTTCTCCAGCACCCAGCGGAAACCATCGAGGTAGGCCCGGCCCAGCCCTTGCTTCTTTGGGCGATGGAGGGCTTTTATCCGCGGATCGGCCGCGGCCAGCTCTTCGGCCAGCCGGCCCGTTCCGTCCGGGGAGTTGTCATCGACAAACAAGATATCGAGCGGGAGGTTTTGCCGGCGGATGGAATCCGCGAGCTTCCTTAGATTTTCTCTCTCATTGTAGGTCGGGATGACGACGATGGCTTTCATCGATTCATCGGCGCTTGTCATGGACGAGGGAGCGCCGGCGAGCCCGATTATAATTCCTTTCCAGCCAAATAACAACATCCCTGGATCGCGGGTCGGAGGGACAAATGGCTGACGGGCTAGATGGCGTCGTAATCGCCCAGGGTCATATACCAGCTCTTGATGTCATAGAGGCCGGCGGGCGGAGAACCGGGCATGTTCCAATGGAGGATGATCGGGAACTCGCGGGGCAGAAAAGCCTTAGGGCAAATGATATAGCCGTTGCGTCGCAGCGCCCGGCCAACGGGGCTGTGCCTGAGCATCAAGCAGAGACCCATGGCCGCCCCGTCCGCCCGCGCCTGTCTGTTGAAGGCGGCGATCAATCTTCCGGCCGCCTTTTTCCCTTCCGGTGTTTTTTCGGTCAGGATATCGACGAGCACGCCGCAGGGAATGCCTTCGATCTTCGTCTTCCGGGCCACGAGGTAGCCGCGCATTTCTCCTTTTGAGCGCGCCGTAAAGACTTTATATGTTCGGGTCGGATGACGGACGAACCGCCAATCCAGATAGGCGCGGTCGCGGACAAGGATGTTCGTATGGTCCGCCTTGACTTTATACCAGAACCAGTCGAACTCCTCGGTGATCGCGGTCGCCGCCTCGATCTCCATCGACCGGTCTTTCCGGCGCAGGCTGAACATCGAGCTGGCCAAACCCCAAAAGGGGTTGACTGCAAATGCCGCAGCCCGCATCAGCAGTCCCTGCTTGGGCGTTCTGGAGGCCACGATCAGGTTCAGGTCGAAGGGCAGTATCCAGAGCGGAAAACGGCCGATTTCCCGATACCCGAGACGCCGCAGGCAGTTGCGGTGCGAATATTCGTTGGAGAAGCCGAAGTTGAACTGGATATGATCCTTCCCGCAGAGACTGTCGACCTCTCTTTGGAGAAGAACGTAGATCCCGCGTCCCCTGTAATCCGGATGGGTCATGACATTGACGCCGAGGCTGCCCTTGCCGGTGTCGGGACCGATCTTCTGCCGCATGGGGATCGCCGCGCAGTGGCCCGTCACGGCGCTCCCCTTTTTCGTGATCAGCTCATAGGCCGGCCCGGCCGGATTTTGGTCATACTGCCAAGTGAAGTAGCCGGGTTCGGCGATGTCGCTCGCCGGAAAACAGATCCTGGCCAATGCCCGGACGCCTTCACGGTCCGGCTTTCCGGGGAGGATCTCGGATTGGATCAGCCGGAGCGCCCTGGCCAGGACCTTATCCGTTTGGATTTCCGGCGGGGGTGTTCGATTTTTCACCGGCCGACCTTCCGGAAGATCCTGATCTCAGGGTTGATGGTGTTGATGTTGGTCATGATATCGCGGCTCCTGAGCGGGAGCCAGCCGAGGGGCGTTTTATACCGGAAGACGAGTTTATAATTTTCGCTGTCCCGGTAGAACTGGGCGAAGAAAAGATGTCCCGCCGTATTCTCGGCGAAGGAGCGGCTGTAATCGACGCTGAAGAGAACATAATCGGGCTTTTTGTTTTTCTCGAAGACCGGCAGAGAGGGCTTCAAGGCGGTCCAGGTGAAGGCCTCCATGCGCGGGACATATTCGATCAGGCCGGCTACGCCGATCACGGCCTCTTTTGGAATGTTGGCCTTCATCCATTTTTCAACATGGTATCTGGAGTCCTCGACCATCAGGATGTCCACCGAGGCGGCATAAAGAAATGTGTATCCGAAGAGGATGACGAGACATGCCCTTTTAGCTTTGTAGAATTTTGACGAGCGGCTGATAGGTTCCGTGGCTTGCCCCGGGGAAAGGCGAAGCGGTTTCCTCCTCGAAATTGTCCAGGTCCCGAGCCCGTCGGAGACGGCCTTCCCTCCGAAAAACGCCAGGACGATGCAGATGGGGATGTTGAAGCGATCATAGTTGTAAAGGATGATGTTGATGTAAAAGATGTAATAGGAAATGGCGAAGGCGGTCAGCGACAGCAAAAGAAAGTTCTTTTTTTTCGGCACGATGGAGAAAATGAGTCCTAGCCCACAGACGACGAAGACGGGCCAGCCGAGGGAAAACCGGACCTGCCGGAGCGTCTCCCAAAGCAGCTGGAGGTGGCCGGCGGGCGTGTTCTCGAACAACCTGTAATCGCTGCTCATGCGGCCCCCGATCAGCCGGACATGATTGAGAAGCCCTTCGGCGTTGAAAAAAATGTTGTGGGCGATAAAAAATACTCCAACCGCCGCGCCCAGGGCAAAAAGATTCTTAAGGTTGAATAGCGATCGGACCAACGCCCGCGGCTCCCCGGCCCTTCTCTTTTCAAGCCAATGGGAAGCGACGATGAGAAAAGGCGGGAGAATGTACAATCCGTAAGCCTGGTCTTTTGTGCAGATCGAAAGCGCGGCCGTCAAAGAAAAGAACAGATAATATTTCGTCTGATGAGTCTTGAGGATCCGGATGAAGAAATAGACGGACCAGAGAAACCAGAGCGTATACGGGACTTCGAGGTTGGCGAGCTTGGCATGATAGACAAAGGGGACGATGAGCGCCGTAATCAGGGCGGCGAAGAGCGACGAGCGTTTATCATAGATCTCCAGGCCGCACCGGTAGACGAGATAGACTGCGCCCGCGGCCATGGCCAGGCTGAGGAGACGCCCCAAATAGAATAGAACGGTGTATGTCGAAAGATGGGAAACGTCGACGAATTTGATTTTTTGGAGGATGACCAAAGGCAAATAGAGGAGGCTGAGCCAGTAATAGTGGAGCGGGGGATATTTGTCGACCCAGTTGTTGGAAAAATATTGACCCATGCCCTCAAGAACCCGGGACGGCAGGATCTCATCGGGCGCCCAGCCGCGGTAGCTGGGCAGTCCCCACCAGATGCCGACAACGCTCAGACCGAAGCTCAAGAGGAGAACGGCATGGATGGCGGAGAATCTTTTTTTGCCCGGCGTCATCGGCGTCTTCAGGCTATTTTAAGATGAACGGCCCTGAAATACAAATTTCCGGAATAATTCGTGAGCATTGCCGTTTGAGTAATTATCTATCGGTGTCGCAATCGCCCCCGGCCCCCTGGGGAACCAGTCCCGTCGGTTCCCCCCGTCGAGAAGCCGACGGGCCCCCCCTCCGCTATGGGGGCTTCAGGGGCGATTCCGACACCTCTTTAGAATCAAATATTTAGATATACTTCCGGAAGAATTCAAAGAGCCGGACGAATTGGGCGAGGGACAGCTCTTCCGGGCGGGCGGTTCTGTCCAGGCCGAGATCGCGGCAGGCGGCCTGGATCGCCTCCGGCGGCCAGCCGGAATTTCGCAGGTTGTTGAGCAGGATTTTTCTCCGCTGCCGGAACGCTGCCTGCAGAAGTCTCAGAAAAAGACGGTCATTAGAGATTTGGAATAGCGGCGCGGCTCTCGTGGCGAGCGAGATCAGGGCGGATTCTACGCGTGGGGGAGGGGAAAACGATCCGGGATGAACGATGAAGTGGACCCGGGCCGAGAAAACATTCTCGACCAGGATCGACAGAGGCGCGTATTTCTTGGACCCGGGTTGGGCGCAGATCCTCTCCGCCACTTCTTTCTGAACGAGAAAGACACACCTTTGAAAAAGCCCTTTGTTTTCTAGAACCTTGAACATCAAGGGCGAAGAGATCGAGTAGGGCAGGTTGCCGACGAGTTTCACGGGGCCCGGGACTCCTTCGCCAGCCGCCAGCAATTCCCGGAAATCCACCCGGAGCACGTCCTTCTCGATGATCGTCAGGTTGGCCGGTTTCTTGCTCTGCAGGACAGGGATGAGTTCCCCGTCCTTCTCGATGGCGATGACTTCGCCTGCCTTTTGAGCCAGGGGAAAGGTCAGGGCTCCTTTGCCGGCACCGACCTCGATGATCCGGTCTTCCGGTTGCGGGTCGATGACGCGGACGATCTTGTTCAGGATTCCGGGATCGTTGAGAAAATGCTGCCCCAGCCTCCGGATCCTCGGGTTTTTTCTTCTCGACGGAGATGGCCTCCTCATCCGATGCTATTTCCTTTCGGCGACAGGGCCGTTTTTCCGAGGATGTAAAAATCATAGAATGGGAGATGCGCCGCAACAGGGCCCGTTAAAACTCCTATGGACATAGCGATCCTCCACTCGGGAGTATTTCCAAATAGGTGATTTCAAAGAGGGCTTGGCATCGCCCCCGGCCCCCCTGGGGAACCAGTCCCGTCGGTTCCCCCCGGAATCGGGGACACACACCGTGTGTGTCCCCGATTCCAGGACCCCCCTCCGCTATGGGGGCTTCAGGGGCGATGCCAAGCCCTTTTTGAAATCACCCAAAAGGAGATTACTTAACCTCCGCTCGGGCCTGCGTCATAAAAGGGGGGTAAATCACCTCCGCTCCCGTAAATTGACTTTTGGGGACGCAGGAATTATATTATACGCTTTCAGTTAGAGACCCGTCGAATGAAAAATAGCGTTTTAATCGCCCTGCCGGCCAAGGATGAGGAGAAGAAGCTCGGCGCCGTCCTGGACGAGATCCACAGCCATTTCCCCGGGTTCGATATCCTCATCATCGACGACGGAAGCACCGACCGGACATCGGAGGTCGCCCTGGCTAAGGGCGTCCTGGTGTTCAAGCACGACCGGAATTATGGGTATGCCCGGGCGCTTCAATCGGCCCGGCAATACGCGCTGGGCCGCGGCTATGAGTACCTTGTCCTCTGCGATGCGGACGGTCAGCACGAGCCCCAGGACATCGGCAAGATCATCGATGCCCTGGTCGAGAAGAAAAGGGATTTCGTCATCGCCTCGCGGGCCCTCGGCAGCGCCCCCCAGGGCGACCCTTTTCTTCACAAGTACGGACGGAAATTGTACTCGTTTTTGGTCAGCCTGTTGTTTTATCATAAATTTTTGATTAGAATTACCGATTCCAGCTCGGGGTTCAAGGGCTGGAACAAGAAGGTCATGGAGCTTCTGTCCAAAATCTACACGACCACCAACAAGCTCCACGACGGACGGATCAATGATCTTGAAGAGCTTTTCATCATGGCCAAGCACAGGCTCCGGGTGCTGGAAGTGCCGGGGCGCTTCTACAAGCGGGCGGATGATGTCTCCCGGATCTACGGAGATTACGGCCTCTCGGGAGGGGCGGTCAAGATGAAGGACTTTGTTTATGTCCTGTCCTGGCCCGTTCTCTTTTTCCGGACCGTGTTCCGGAACATCTTGCGCTAGGGGAAGACCGGTGAAGCTGAACTATTACAGTCTTGGCTACCTCCTGCTGGCCGTCGCGAGCGGAATCGCCTACGGGTTCGCCGGCACGATTCTCAAGAAGGGAGTGGTCAACTTCAAGTTCTCGTCCAACGTCTTTGAGCTGCTGGCGAGGGTCATCACAGCCAAATATATTTTGATTTCGCTCTTTTTCAGCGCGACGGGCTATATCATCTATATGGTCATCATCCGCAAGGCGGAGATTATCACCTCCACGATCATCATCCAAGGAGTCCTTTTTCTATCGACGATCCTCTTTGCCTCTTTGATCTTCAAAGAGACGATCAGCCTGTCCAAAATCCTTTCCTTGGTGCTCATCATGGCCGGAATCGCGGTTTTATTGGCAGGCCGTTAGAACGCATTGATCTTGATAAGAAAGGCATTCATCATGCTCATCGATCACTATCTCGGAGAAGGAGACCTGCAATGAAATTCACCATCGGATTCGAGAAGGAAGACGCAAAAAAGCTCCATGCCTGCTGGGACGAGATCTTTGCCTCCCAGCAGTGGACGGAAGCCAAGTTCACCAAGCTGTTTGAAGAAAAATGGGCGGCCTGTAACCAGCTCCCTTCGCTCGCTTTTTCCAGCTGGGGCGGCGCGGCGCTGGCGGCCCTTGAATTTTTTAATGTCCGGGGGAAGACGGTGTTGTGCCCCTCGAACACATTTATGGCCACGCCCTACAGCGCGATCAAGGCCGGCGCCAAAGTCGAGTTCGTCGACTGCAACAAAGACGATCTCTGCCTGTCTCTGGAGGACCTCAAGCGCAAGGTCGACCAACACAAGCCGGCCGCGGTCTGGGTCGTCCATATCGGAGGCCACATCGCTTTCGAGATCGAAGAGATCAGCCGCCTCTGCAAAGAGAAGGGTATCATCCTGCTTGAGGACTGCGCCCACGCCCACGGCGCGTCCTGGAACGGCCGGAAAGCCGGAGTCTGGGGCGATGCCGGGATCTATTCTTTTTACGCGACCAAGACGATCACGACCGGCGAAGGCGGCATGCTGGTCAGCCGCAACAACGACCTCCTCGAATATGCCAAGAAGTACCGTAATTACGGAAAGTTCGACTACGTTGTTGAAGGCCTCAATTATCGGATCAATGAATTCTCGGCGGCCATCGGCGCCGTCCAGACCGACCGGTTGGACGAGATCGTCGCCTGGAAGAACGACTATGCCGCAAAGCATTTGGATCCCAAGTTCCCCCACCGGGTGAAGTTCCCCGAGGGCATGATCTCGGGCTATTACAAATACATCGTCTTCGATCCGATCGAGAAATCCACCGGCAAGGTCTACGACCAGCCCTGTCATAAAATCATGAAAAAAACATACGATCTTCCCAACACGGACTGGGCGGCCCAGAACCACTGGTGCGTGCCGTTGTATTACAAGGGCGAATGAGGCAGGCTGCGGAAGCGGGGAACATTGGCCATGGCCGGTTTCGTCGAGAGCGACATCAAGCGCTATTATGAAGAGTGGTGGGAGAATCCCCGCGACCCGCGCGACCACGTTTTTAAGAGGCTCAACCGATTGATATTAAAGAAATTGCCGCCGGGGGACGGCCGCAAGGCTTTAGACATCGGCTCCGGAAAAGGAACCATCGTCGGCTTTCTGCTCCAGAAAGGCTATCAGGCCGCGGCCGTCGAGTTCAACGAGAATTTCGTCCGGGATTTGAGACAGCGGTTTCCCGCCGTGGACGTGATCGAAGGAGATTTTAATGCGGTTTTGATCGACCGGACGTTCGATCTTGTGACCGCCGTGGAATTCATCCAGAACCTGGACCGGGACTCCCTCCGGCTTTTTTTTCGAAAGGTCGCCGCCCTCACCGGCCACCTGATCCTGACCGTCTCCAACAAGAAATCCTTGCACGGCTTCTGGGCCGTTTTTCGGGGCTTCATCAAGCCATTTGTCCATGTCTACACGCCCCGGGAAATCGAGACCCTGGTTCGGGCTTCCGGGTTCGAGATCACGTCCCGGCGGGGGATCGGCCTGCTGACGCCGATCACGCTGTTCTCCGATTTTCGGTGGAAGCTCATCCCCGACTGGCTGACCAAGCTCGTCAATCCCTGGGGAGACAGGCTTTTTCCGCGGAGCTGTCATCTCTATTACCTGGAAGCCAGGAAATCCTAAAAGGAGGAACATCGATGAAAATTGCCGTCATCGGAGGGAGCGGGTTCATCGGCTCCCATGTCGTGGATAAGCTTCTTGAGGCGAAACATGATGTCACCGTTTTTGATATTATGCGGCCGCATCGAGATGATGTCCGCCATATCTTTTTTGACCTTTTCGACCTGCACAAAGTCGTGATCGCCCTGGCCGGCAACTATGACGCCTACTTTCTGCTGGCGGCCATGGCCAACGTCAACGACATTCAAAAGAACCCGCTCGAAGCAGCCCTGGTCAATTTTCAGGGAACCGTCAACGTCCTCGAGGCCGTCCGGAGATACGGCGGCCGGCTGATCTTCGCCAGCACGGTCTGGGTCTATATGCTGGCGGAAAACGAGGATGTCAGCGAAGCTTCCCCGCTCCTGGTCCAGAACGTCAATCACCCCTACACCGCCTCGAAAGTTGCGGCAGAGCTCTACATCCAGAGCTACAACAAGCTCTACGGGACCGATTTCACCATCCTCCGCTACGGAATCCCCTACGGGCCGCGCGGCCGGGAAGGCACGGTCATCACGAATTTCGTGAAACGGGCGATGAGGAACGAACCCCTGATCATCCACGGCGACGGCAGCCAGTACCGGAATTTCATCTATGTCGAGGACATCGCCGAAGGCAACATGGCCGCGCTGCAGGATGTCGCCAAGAACAACATCTACAACCTGGAGGGCATGCGGCCGATCACCATCAAGGAAGTGGCCCAGACGGTGAGCCGAATCTTCGGCGGGATCCCGGTCGAGTTCAAAGAAACGCGGGCGGGCGATTTTGTCGGCCGCAAAGCCTCGAATGAAAAAGCCCTGCGGGAGCTCAAATGGAAGCCAAGAGTGGACCTCGAGGAAGGTGTTCGGCGGTACGTCGAATGGTATAAGACCGTCAACAAGTGAGTCGTGGGAGTAAGACGCGCGGTGGAAGAAGCCAAGAAAGTCAGAATCGGGATCATCGGCCTGGGAAAACTGGGAATCCTTCATACTGGCCTGGTCAATATGATCCCCCGGGCGGAGCTCGCCGGGCTCGCCGATATCAATAGGCAGCTGGCCAAGTACATCCAGCAGTCCGGCTTGAAGGCGCCGTTTTTTTCCGACCTCGGCCAAATGCTGGGGGAGGTGCCGCTGGATGCCGCGATCGTCTGCACGCCGGCATCGGCGAACCTTGGCATCGCCGAGAAATGCATCCAGGCAGGCCTGGACGTGTTCATCGAAAAGCCGCTGGCCCACACGTTCGAAGCGGCCAAGAGAATCGCGGCCCTTGTCTCCCAGAAAGAGGTCGTCCATGCCACGGGCTATCTGTTTGCCCATATGGGTTTGTTCAAGAAGGCCAAAAGCCTGCTGGAGGCAAACGTCATCGGCGCCGTCCACCGCTTCCGGTCTTCGATGTATACCAGCGAAGTCTTCGGCCGCAAAAAAGGCTGGGTTTATGACCGGTCGCAGTCGGGGGGCGGCGTCGTCATCAACGTGGCCTCTCATCTGCTCTACCTTCTCCACTGGTATTTCGGACCGGTCCGCAGCGTTTTCGCCCAGGCCAAAAATATCTATTTGGATGTGGAAGACGCGGCCAGCGTCATTTTCGAATGCGGCCGTGACGTCGTCGGCAGCCTGGACACGTCGTGGAGTGTGCCGGGATACCGCCTGCCCTACATCGATGTCCGTGTCGAAGGCGATAACGGCACCCTCGAGCTGAACAATGATTACATCAAGCTCTATCTCTACAAGTCCCAAAAGGGCTTTGCCAAGGAATGGACAACGATCTACAAGATCGACCTGCCGGTGACCTCGAAATTCGAACTGGGCGCCGAAGGTCTCTATGAGGAGGACCAGGATTTCGTCGATTGCTGCCTGGACCGGACTTCCCCGGCCGTGACCTGGCAGGACGGGCTGGAGGTCCAGAGGCTCATCGAGGCGATCTACCGCTCGGCCGAAGGCAGAGCCGTCGTCGGCCTGGAAGAAGTCGAATGACCATGGGATTAGAAAAATTGATCCTCGGATCCAACGCCTTTGAAGGGGTCAGCTATATCTCCCGGACCCAAGCCCTGCACTACATGGAGCATTTCGCCAAAGAAGACAATATCGTGGCGATCCTGGAGGCGGCGAACAGCCTGGGTGTCCGCGCCTTCATGTGCTCCAATTGCCCAAACATCATGGCCGCGCTCCAGAAATTTCCGAAGGCCGGCGAGCTCAGTCTCCTGCCCGTCATTCCCAATGCCTATGAGTACGCCATGGAGGCCTCTGAGAAAGGCGTGCTCGGGGCCGTCCTGACCAAGGCCAAGGGCTTCAGCATGTATCAGAAAGTCCGGCTGGGACTGCGCGCGCTGACCAAGATCAAGAGTGTCATCTCCAAGGACGTCCTGGACCTTCTTCTCGAATTGATCCATTTCGAGCTGGCCGGCTTTGAGAAATATAAGCTGGGCGGCGTGGTCCTCCACGGCCAGGTCACCGACCTGGCCCTGTCCTCGGGCAATCCGCATATCCTCACCATATTTCAGGATTTGGTCCGGGACAGCTACGAGGTCGAGCCCATCCTGGCCACCCATAACTTCGGCGTGCTGCTCCCGCAGCTCATCGAGTGGAAGATCAAGATCCCCGTGTTGGGGCCGCTCAATCAGAAAGGATTCATGATGCGGCCGTCCAAGGACGAATGCGAAAAGCTCGTCGAGGAGTCCGGCTACACGATCATCGCAAAAAAGGTCCTGGCCGGAGGGCGGCTGACGCCCGAAGAGGCCTTCCCCTATTTCCAAGGGAAAAAGGTCGAATCTTTCGTCTGCGGCATCGGCTCGGTCCCGGAAGCCTACCACACGTTCTCCGTGGCGAAGTCCTTCTTAAAGATCTAGGCCAAACCGCCATCGGCCCGTTTCTGTTCTCAAGACTCCGTGTTCAGCTCGATTTTATCGAAAGCGAAGCCGCGTCCGCCGGACGATTGGATTTCGAATTCGTAGTCTCCGGACCCGGGCAGGGACAGCTCGAAATCAAAGGCCTTGTACTCGTTTCCGAAATCGCCGACGAGCCCGGCGAACGGCTTTTTAAAGATCACGACGCCCTTTCGGATGATCCTCAGAAGCAGGAAAGAGCCTGGCTGTCCTCCGTCCCCGAGCTTGGCGTACAGCCTGCCGCGGAGGCGGACCCCGGCGGGAAAAAAGACTTTTTCCCGGCCGATCACGCCCCTCTCACCTTTGGCCACAAAGACCGCAAACCGGTTGCCGGCCTGGGGGTCGAAGAAGGGCCGGCCGACATCACGTTCCATGGTTTCGGACTCGTAGACGGGTGACCGGATGGGAAGAGCGGGCTCGTTCTGGATTTCGTAGAGCAGGAACCAGCTTCTCCACAGCCAATAGCGGGCCAGCAGCTTGGCCCTCTTCCATTCCTCGGAGTAATTATTTTCGTAATATTTTGGCTCGTCGTTGAAAGTGCCTACGACAAGATGAGTCACCTTCTCGCGTTTTAAGAAATCCGGCTCATCGTTGGCATAGTTGGGCCAGGATGTGTGGGCCTTGTTCCGGTTCTCCAGGGAGAGGCTGGGGACCAGCAAACCGCAAAAAACGCCCTGGGGGAACGCCCGGCCCAGGTCACGCCCGATCGATTGAAGGTTGTATGTCGCATGGGCGGCCCAATCTCCGTAGGTTTTCAAGTTCTGGTAGGAATACAGGACGAGCAAAACCGCCGCGAGCCCGATGGCCGCGGTCTTGGGCAGGGTGAGGTCCTTGGCGGAGAACAAGAAGCGGACGGCCAGATAGAGCAAGGCGGAGAAGGCCACTGCCAGGAGGGTCGTGACGAGAAGGACCTTCTCCGGCCGGCCGTAAAGCGTCTCCCGGGAAAAGATCCGTCTGGAGTACGATGTTGTGGCGACCCAGATCAGGAGAAAGCTTAAAAAAATAAAAAGCCCTCTATTCTTAAGCCGGATCCTCAGCCGGAAAGAAGCCAGGAGCCGGGTGAGGAAGAGACTCGATAGGATCAAGAGGGGAATGGAGAATTCGATATAATGGCGGATGGGACGATATCCAAAGAAAGAATTGATGGCCAGGCCGACGACGAGCCAGACCGAACAAATGATTTCAAGAGGAAGGAGCGGCCCTGTCTCGTTTTTGTCTTTTTTATACAAGAAGAAAAGGAGACTCAAAAAATAAAAAAAGAGGAGAAAGGTCAGGACGGCATTTCCGGGATGAAAGGCGAAGGCCGGCCTCCGCAGCCAGTTGCTGACGGCACCGTTCAGGCTCTTGGGAACCATGTGGGAGACATTGAGCCCCAATAGATTCTCGTAGACGTTCCGGTGCGGCAGATAGAGGAAGAAGTACCAAAGGCCGGCGATCGGAGCGGAGCCGGACAGGAAATAGGCGATCCTCGTCAGGTTGAGCTTCCAGTCCTTGAGCTCGCGTCTTTGGAAGCAGATGAGGACGAACGAAAGCGGAATGACGATCACCAGAAAATAGAGGATCTTTTCCTTGGACAAAAAGGACAGAGACAGGAAGAGGGCCGACAGGAAGAAGGTTTTGGGGCCGTCCCAGGCCTTGATGAAAAAATAGATGGCCAGGATGACAAAAAAGGTCATCGGCATGACTTGGTCGTTGATCCGGCTGTAGATACCCCAGGGATAGTTTAAGCTCAGGAGGATGAAAAAGAGCAGCCGGGACTCCGGAAAATACCGGGAGGCCAGGAGGAAGAGGGCCAGCCAGCAGAGAGCGCTGAAGAAGAGCGGCACGAGGTTCATCTGCCAGATTCCGACGCCGAAGGCCAGGAACGACCCGTAGGTGACAAGGACGGGGATCGGGACGACATAGAGCCCGCCGAAGCCGTCGATCTGCCAGCGTCCAAAGAGGGCTTTGTTCCTGGCGTTCAGGGCGTAGTTGCCCGGGTCGCCGTACTCGCTGCAGCTGTCCAGGCTCAGATTGTCCGGCGGATCGGCGGACAGATGGACGATCCTGAGCGTAAGAAAAACAAGGAAGAGCAGCAGGATCCAGACCGACTCCCGGGAAAATATCTTGCCTTTTCGGTTGGCCAATCGGACGTGTTCGGTCGGTTCGGACATCATAGGGCCGCCAAAAAAAGCTTGATTTTCTGGATGAGGGATTTCGGGTTTTTCAGCACCTTGGGAATCGTCCGGGGGCTGAGGTAAAACGCGATCATCCCTTTTTTCACCATGGCATCCAGAAATTCCTTGGAATAGCCCCCATAGGTTTCGGGGAAAAAGACTCCCTCGTTCGCCGGGGACGCCTTCTCAGCGTCGTAGGTGGCTTCTGTATAAGGGATGGCGATGTTATAGGCGACATACGTGGGATTTATCTTCTTGACATATTGGATGCTGCGGACCATGTTCTCGGCTGTTTCGTTGGGAAGGCCGAACATGATGAAGGCCACGCTCTCCATGCCCAGCTTGTGTACCAGCCGCAGGCCTTCCGAGATGGTTTTCGGCGGGATGTACTTGTTGGTCTTCCGGACGATCTCTTCCGTGCCGGACTCGACGCCGAACTGGATAAGGCGGCAGCCGGCCTCCTTCATTTTTTTCAAGATCGGTTCATCGACCAGGTCGAACCGTGTTTGGCAGGCCCAGCCGAGGTCATAGCGCCGGCCGATGATGAAATCGCAGACATCGAGGACCTGCTTTTTATTGATGGTGAAGGTCAGGTCGACGAAGTAGATGTTCCGGACGCCGAACTCTTCGACGGCGTACTCGACCTCGCCGATCAGCTTTTTGCTGGTCTTGACCCGGTACGGCCCATACATGTCCTTGTAGCAAAACGTGCAGGCATAGGGGCAGCCCCTCGATCCTTCGAGCATGGCGAAATTCTTGCCCAGGAATTCAAAGTAGTATTTTTCCATGGGCAAAAGATGAAAGGCCGGCTTCGGAAATTCATTCAGGCTGAGATATTTTCTTTTTTCATGGACGACAACCTGGCCGTCCCGGCGGTAGGCCACGCCTTCGATGTCCTCGATGGGCCGGCCTTGGGAAAGCTCCTTGACGGTGATCTCCGGCTCGCCGAGAATCACCGCATCGGCGGCGGTCTCTTTCAGGATCTTCTCCGGAAAAGTCGTGCCGTGGGCCCCGATCAGGAAGACCTTTCGTTCGGGGCGGCCGGCCTTGAGGCTTTGGATGACCGCGTAGACGTTTTTGATCTCGTTCACGGGGCATTGCCACCGGTCCAAGGGGCTGGAGCTGACGAAGACCTGTCCGGCCGCCGAAGCCCTTTCCGCGGCCTGCTCCGGGCTCAGCCGTTCGGCCTGGGCATCGACGATCGCCACCTTGAGGCCGCGCTCCTCCATGATGGCCGCGCAGTAAGCCAGCGAGAGCGGCGGCCACATTTTCGTGTAGAACAGGCCTTTCTCCTTGATGATCGGATAGCCGAAGGAGGGATTGATAAAAGCGGCATCCAGTGGTGTGTCGGTCATGGTGGAAGTTGCGATATCTTTCGTAATGGGCGTCAGCGAGGCGTTAAGCTTAACCCAGAAGAAAAAGGGTGTCAAGGGAACCATCCCCCGGGGGAAAGCATCTCCGTTTCCGTGAATATTGTTTATTCATGAAGTGGGTGGCGCCGACCAGGGCGCCCAGATGCCCGAAGCGAATGGGACCCTCGTCAGGGTGAAGAGCGAGGGCAGCTGGGCTGGTCGGCGACAGGACCCACGGAATCCCAGTTTTAAGCCATCACGGAAATGGAGATGCTTTCTGGCAGGGGCTATTCGATGATGTCCAGGCCTTCCAGGGTGGCCGAAAACGTCCTGAGGCTGATGGGGTCAAAAAACGAATGATAGCGGAAGCTCATGGTGACGAGGATCGGGCGTTGTTCGTCGTCGGCGGCGAGATCCAGTTCGATCATGTTGATCCCGTCTTGAAGCTTCTTGTCCGCGACCAGCTGGTCGTTGAAGCTGATCCTGAGCTGCTGGGCGAATTCGCCGTGCCAGTTGGGGTCCGAGAATTTAAAGGGGGAATTCAGGGCGATCCGGATTTTGGCCTTCTTTCCCGGGGGCGGGCTGACCTCAAAGACGCTTTCTTTCTCGCAGTACCTCAAGTCTTTGCCGGAGAAATGGATCACGGGACTGATGCCGCGCAGGTAAACGACGGCCTCCGGGCTCTTGTCGGGCTCTCTTCCTGAAAAGGAATAGGGGAATTCACGAACCGAAGAAGGGATCATGAGCGCCTTGTAATCCAAATAGTATCTGACGGTGAAAGGCCGTCGCCGCGGATGAGGGATCCTGATCGTGATCGATTCCGATGTTCCCGGCAAAACTTTTGTCCTGGAACTCCAGCCGGGGATCTCCACATTCAGGCGGAACGAGGAAGCCTCCCGGGTCTCCGTATTTTTGAAAGTGAGTTGGAGATATCCCGCCTGGCTTAGAATCTGTTCGACGGCCAGGTCCGGGATCCGGGAAGGCGGCTCTTCGTCCAAAACGTCCGGAAAGACGGGGCCGACGATGCCGTAAAGAAGGGTGCATTCTCCGATGACTTTCTTGCTGAAAGGAATCCCCAGCCCCTCGAGAAGGCGTTCCAGGCCCTGGGCTTGATCCGGATTTCCATAAAAAACGTAATGATCCCTGTCCTCCTGGTTATAGTAGAGAAGGCGGTAGGGCAGGTATCTGTTGCTCGAGTAGGCATCGACGATGAGCTGCTCCCTGCTGAGGGATGTCAGGAGATAGGCGGTCCAATACTCTCCCTGCCAATAGCGGTTTCCCGTCCCGGCCATGGCCGCGATCGTCTCCTCGAAGAGGCGGTGCCGGCTTTGGACAGATTGGAAATAGGCGGAATACGCCCGGCCGCTGTCCAGGACCAGAAGACCGGCCAGGAGGACGAGCGGAAGGATATATTTCAGTTTATGCTTGATCCAGAGAAAAGGCGCGATGAGGAACACGGGGAGACAGAGATACAAGGGAAAGAGATAGCGAGGCAGGAGCCTGGCGCTGAAGCTGGAAAATGCATACGTCCCGGAAAAAACGATGAGAAAAAGAAGGAAGACCCTGCCCGCGGCGTTTTCCCTTTTTCTAAAAGTGAGATAGACGAAGATGACGATCCCGGCTAGAAGAAAGAACAGGAAAAACGAACGGGCCGGATGATCCTCGTAGAAAAGAAGAGATCGGATCATCTCGAAGGTAGCTCTCAATTTTTCGCCTTGCCAGGGGGTCTTTTCCTCTCTCAAAAGAAAACGGAGGATCTGAAACCTGTTAAATATTTCGTGGAGGAGCAGCGGGAATCCTCCGGCCAATCCGTAAAAGAAGAGTTGGGCATAGTGCTTGAGGAGAAACCTGGTTTTAAAAGCCACGACGATCAGGGCCGTGAGGATGGCGGCGGCCGTGATCTGGTGGGTCCAGAAGGACAGGCCCGCGAGGAAGCCCAGCAGCGGCCAGAGCCGGCCCTTGTTCTTGTAGGCGATCGCATAGGCTGTATAAATCACAGCCGCCTGGAGGAAAAGGACGAGGGCGTAGGGATTAGAGCTGTCGAAGCTAATGACGATGAGGTGCCACTGGGGCAGGCTGTAAAAAAAGCACAGGACCGCCGCCCAGGCCGTGGAAAATATGTCTTTGAAGAAAAGAAACTGAAGCATGACAAAGGCCAGATAGAAAAGGAGCGAAACCGCCTCCATGGTCAGGATCGAATATCCGAACACTTGAAAGACCAGGGCGTAGATGTGGCTCCCCAGGCTGCCCATATATTGCTGCCCGTAGTAGTTGATCGGAGGGACCCGGCCTTCGGTGATGTGTTTGGCCATCAGAGCGGGAATCGCTTGATCGCTGTTCATAAGGCCCCAGCCATTGACGAGAAAAGGAAGGCGGACGGCGAGGGTCAGAAGAAGCAGGGCGACAAGAACGAAGTTCGTTTTATTGAATTTTGGCCGGAGGGTTATTTGTTTTTGCCGGATGTTCAGGGCGAATCGGAGGCCGATGATCCCGATCAGGGGAATCAGGGTCCAGAGATAACTGACATGAATTTTTTTTAAGGAAAAAACGTTGTCCTTGAACCAAAGAAAAACGAAACACCCGTAGAGAATCCATTGAAAGACGAGGAGCGTCCGCGGTCCGTTGATTCTAGAAGGCAAGCGTCGATGGGATTTTTGGGGTGATGCGCTCGTTCCGTCGGGAATGGCCAGAAGCAAATCCTCTCTCCTCCATTTTTATCACAGAAAAAAACCCCTGTCAAAATCGGGAAGAGAAGAGAAGCGAAGCTAAAGGCCTTTTTGTATTATCTGTTGATAACCGCTCCGCTCAAAAAGTTAAAACCGAAGCATAGGCCGACGCCGTACTCGTTTCCCCCCAGCTCGACTTCGATTTCGTTTTCAAGCGCTCTCACCTTGGTGAACTTGTAGTAGAGCTTGATCCTTAAGAACTCGATCGTGGGAGGGATGAGATACACACCCGCCTGATAGTGCCAGCCGGAAACCGAGTTGGAGATCGACCCGACTGTGCCGTAGAGAGGGCTCTCCTCTTTGTAAGTATAGAAATCCAGCCCGCCGCCGACAAAAGGCATGATGTATTTCGTCTGTAAGAGAAACCGGGGGGCGATGGAAATAACCGGCCTCAAGCTAAATTTGGCTTCTTCCTGGGACACGGTCGCCGCCCCGGTCTTTTGATACATTCTCGCTTCGGCAGAGATGTCGAACTGAAAAATCCCCACGGAGACAAGGGTGCGGGATAAATTCAGTCCATAGATGGGCGAGGTCTCGTCTTTGTAGATTTCGGCAAACCGGGCGTCCGGAATTTTATAGCTGCCCACGGTCAGGCCGATCATGGTGTTGTAGAAATTCTCTTTCGGGGCCGTTTCTTTGCGGACCACCTCGGCCAGCCTCTTTTTGACTTCAACGGCGATCTTTTGCTCGTCTGTAACGGCGACCGGGACTTTCGGTGCTTCTGTTGAGAGCCGGACGATAATCCCGCCCTCGATCTTCTTGATTTCGTAGGCAAGGATCTGGTCGGAAAAATCAAAGACGACCCGGACGATCTGGGGCGCGAACTCTCCCGTGCGGAGGCTGGTTACGCCCATGGCGTTGACCTCATAGTAGAGATCGGCCTCGATCTTTTCGACCGGAGAGAAATCAATCGCCAGCCGGTTAGGATTGGTCAGGGTGAAGGTTTGAAAAATGAAGGGTCCTTCCAGCAGGATGGTCGCCTCCAGGCCTTTGTCCAGCTTCTGATAGCTGATGCTCTTGAGCACGGCCGGGTCCTCGGCTCCCCAGGAGCTGGCCACGACGATGGATAAAAGCAAAGCGGCAGATGCTAAGCGGGCGATCTGTCTTTTCAATTCAGGTGCCTCCTTAAAAATATTCGTTCACAACCTCTGAACAGGGACCTTCTATGCCATCTTTCCGGACCGCCGAGATGACGTAGGTGTATTTTGAGGATTGAACGATCCTTATATCAAAATATTGGTATTCAGACAAGTCCAGATATATAAAACGGGGAAGGAAAACCAGCAGCTCGAACTTTTTAGCCCCGCCGGTCTGTGCTTTGCGGTAGATCCGGTAACCCTCGACCTGGTCCGGCGCAGCCAATTTCGGGCTGTTCCGCCAGCGGAGCATGTTGCCGGGCTGGCGATAAAAAAGTACCTCGTCGAAGATCCTTTCCAGCCTGAGGCCGGCCGGCGGGAAGGGCAGGGGCACGATCGCGCTAAGCCAGGTTTCGGCCATGAAGGTGAACCCTTTTTCGTTCGGATGGACGCCGTCGGGGAGGAGGAGCGAGGTCCATCCTCCCTGGCTCGCCGGATAATAATAGAAGGCGTTGAATTGGTCGACGAGCGGAATCTTGATTCTCTCGGTCAAGCTGCGGATTTTCGCGTTGAGGTCGAAAATCCTGTTTTTATAAATCTGTAAGGACCACCGCCAGTCGTTCCGGGGGATGATCGTGGCCAGCAGCGGAAAGGCCCCGTAATTCAGGCATTTGCGGGCCATCGCCTCCAGGTTGAAGGTCACGGTATCCATGGATATTTCTAAAAAAATGATATCGTTGGTGCCTTCCATGAGCATCAGGTATCGGGCAGGATGGTTAGCCAGTGCGATATCCATCCGGGCCAGCCCATCCGTTGTCCCCTCTCCGCCGATGCCTTCGTTAAAAACCTTAGAGGGGCCGTATTTTTGGCTGAGCATTACTTCCAGCTTGGGCAGATAGCCATGTTCCTCGGCGTAGGTGATGCTGTCGCCGAAGCCGGTGTACTGGTTGTCGTTCAGGGCAGGATTTAAGATGGGGGGATAATCCGACCGTTTGGCGCTGAGAGAGGGGAGCCGACCGAGCTCTTGAAAGGACAAGGAGAGGAACTCGATGTCGTCGCCCGATTGCCAGGTGATTCCAATGCGGCCGTCTCGAACGGCGATTTTAGGGGATTTGTTGAAATGGCCTTCGCTCGAGGCGATTTGGATTTCGCGGCTCCAGTTCAAACCTGACCTGTATTTGCCGGCAACGGAGCTGGCCTTTCCAGAAAATTGACTCCAGACGACGATCGGAACGGCCCCATAGGCAAAGGCCAGCGCCGGGGAAGAGTCGGTTCCGTCATTGTCCGTAATCTTTTCTTCTTTTGACCAGGTTTTCCCATTCCAATGCGAGCCGTAGATCTCATAATCATGGCCGTCATAGGCGGACCAGACAATCCAGGGGAAGCCGGTTCCATCCAACTCGACGCTGGGGCTCAAATGGGGGATCCGGCTGTCGCTGTTGAGCTTATAGGGCTTGGACCAGGCGAATCCTTCAAAGACGCTCGCGAAGATCTCGTCTCGTCCCCGGTCCTGTCCCACCCAAAAAATCCAGATCTTTTGATCTACCCCGGCGATCAGTTTGGGGGTGCCCGCGGATACCGGAAAATCCCTGTTGACGAGCCAGACCTTCTCCGAATGGAGGTTTTTTACGAAGACAAAATACTTTTGCCCGCTGCACTGGGCCCAAGCGATCCAGGGCACATTCTGGGGGTCAAAAGCGAGGTCGGGAGAAAAAATGGAAGGAGGCGCTGCGGCTACTTTCCGAGGGGCGATAAGCTTGCCCTCACGGAGGAGGGCAAAATAGAGTTCGTCTTGACTGGGATCCGACTGCTCCCAGACTATCCCGATTTCCCCGGTTCTGCTTTGCCTGATCACCGGTGAAGAAAGGGAAGGCCCGGTTATAATATCCTCTATCCCGCGGTTTTGCGCCTCGGAGGAGGCGACAGCCAGGCTGATGCCTTGAGAAGGATTTAGGTGGGCCATCAAGAAATTTCCGTCTCTATCGACTAAAAGATTGGGAGAATGTCCCTGGTAAACTAGCCTTTTTTCCCTGGCGGCTGCGGGCAGAAATAAGACGGCTAGAAAAAGGACGGAAGACGCTATTTTGTTGATTATGCACATTTTGAAATGAGCGCGCAAATATAGCATAGGAGGAGAGGAAAAGCAAATTGCCGCCGAACCCGTAAGTATCCCCGTTTGTGTGATTTCAAGGAGGAGTTGGGATTGCCCCTTTGCCCCCTGGGGAACCAGTCCCGTCGGTTCCCCCCGTCGAAAAGCCGACGGGGCCCCCCTCCGCTAGGGGGGCCTCAGGGGCAATCCCAACTCCTCCTTGAAATCACATATTTGGAGATCCTTCCGTCGAACCCGGTCGGGCAATAAGACTAGGTTGACAATTTTTGATGTTCCATCGATAATGAACGAGAGAATCAGGAGAATATCCATGAAAAAAATGACAATTTTTATTACATTTTTCATAATCGCACTCATTTTGGTTTTTTCCGTGGGGTTGCTGGCCCAAAAGAATGTGTCCGGTAGAGTCAAACATAAGCTGGCCAATAATCTTGTGGAAAAAACAGAGGGCGAAATCGTCCAGCTTGCCAACCCCGTCAATATCTCCAATTCCGGATCACCCTCGGGCTATCCGAACCTGGGGCTGGACAAGGTCGGGGCGGCTTACCTGACTTGGATCGAATACCTGAGCACGAAAACCTTTTATTTTTCTACGAACAGGCTGGGCACATGGGCTTCGCCGGAGTTTGTCGAAGGGATCGTTTACAATGCCGATGAAGCGGGATATCCCTCGATGGCCGTGTCTAAGGACGGTTTCTGCTATCTGTCTTTCCAGGACGGCCGGGTCGTTTCATATGATATCTTCTTGAAAGCTTATGAATACACGTCCTGGGGCGGAGCCGCGAACGTTTCTAATAACGAGGGGGGCTCCGCCTATTCGGGGGTCGCCGTCAGCCCGACCGACGGCTATGTCTATGTGGCTTGGCAGGACGGCACGGTCCGGGATTGGGAACTCATGTATAGGTATCGGAGCCCGGCCGGTGTCTGGAGTTCGGTCAGTACTCTGCCTCTAGGGCTGGGCTATATGCCTCAATTAGCGGTTGATGCTTCCGGGACCCTCCATATGGTCTGGATGACGCGGTCCGGCGCCGGCGTGTGGTATTCCAGAAACCCCAATCCCAAGGACCCCAATGCCTGGACCGATACCTTTGCCGTCAAGGTCCCTACCTATACAGAATGGCCTTGGCCGAAAATCGCTGTTGACGATGCCGGCAACGCCTATGTCATCTGGCTGGACGGCTCGGCCGGCAACCAAGAGGTGTTCTTAAGGAGAAGGACTGTCGACGGCGCCTGGCATGAGCCGATCAATATCTCGAATAGCTCGGGCTTATCGGATGAGGCCGCTATCGGCGTCAACAAGACGACTCAACAAGACGACTCTCGCCGTGTATGTGGCATGGGCTGAAAACGGCGAGATCTACATGAATTCCTATGCGGGTGGCAACTGGTCGGGGCCGGTCAACAAGTCCAACTCCTCGGGAAGCTCGATTCAGCCGTCCGTAGCCGTTGATGGCACCGGCATAGCCCACCTTGCCTGGGCCGACAATACTACCGGCAACTATGATATCTATTACCTGGGCACGGGGACGCCTCCTCCTCCGCCCCCCCCGCCGCCGCCTCCGCCACCTCCTCCCGAACCCAAGCCGCATGCCCCTGTCGGGCTTGCTCTTGAGACGAAGTTGAATGATGCCCGTACCGCCAAGATCAACACCCTGACCTGGAATAAGCACCCGGATGATAAGAGCTTGACCATCAGCCAGTATCAAATCTACAGAAAAAAGTTCGGGCAGTCGGATGGAGAGTTCGTTCAAGCCGGGCTGGTCTCCGGGAGCACCTATCGGTTCGATGATGGCAATCTGCCGTTCAATGATAAATTCACCTACGCCATGCTCGCCGTGGCTTCGAGCGGAAAAGTGAGCGATCCCTCCGAGTTTATAGACGAAGAGCGGGTTTTCACGGCCCTGGACCTCTCGCTCAAGACGGTCACCAACAGCTCCATGTTCCAGACGGAAAAGATCAACGTCCTTTCTTGGTCCGGCAACCCGCTGAACCAGGG
>JAPKZH010000495.1 GCA_026393905.1 Candidatus Aminicenantota bacterium | reverse complement strand
CGGCAATTGGCAGAAGCCCGGCCCATCGATATCGTCCTTCCCAAGGCCGTCTATCGGGACGGCGGAGACCGGGACTATCATATATACAACCAATATACGATTCGGACCAGACAGAGGGACGGGCTCCAGCGGTTCCTGAAGGACAATGGCATCGTGACGGAAATTTACTATCCCCTCCCCCTGCATCTCCAGGAATGCTTCAAGGATCTGGGCTACAAAAAAGGCGATTTTCCGATCGCCGAAGAGTCTGCCGGAGCCGTGCTCTCGCTGCCCATCTATCCAGAGCTCAGCACGGGGCAAAAAGATTATATCGTCGAAAAGATCCGGGAGTTCTGCCAGGCCCACCCATGAAGATCGCCAGCATCGTCGGGGCCCGGCCGCAGTTCATCAAGCTGGCCCCTCTGGTCAGGGCTATCCGGGCTCGCCATCGTCTTAGATCCCGCCTCAAGATCGAACATGTCATCATCCATACGGGCCAGCATTATGACGATCGGATGAACAGGATCTTTTTTGAAGAGCTCGGGCTTCCAGATCCCGACTACAACTTAGGAGTCGGTTCGGGCTCTCATGGCCGGCAGACCGGCGAGATCATGAAAAAAGCCGAGAAGGTCCTCCAGAAAGAAAGACCGGATTGGGCGATCGTTTATGGGGACACCAATTCCACGCTCGCCGGCGCTCTGGCCGCCGCTAAGCTCGGCCATCGCGTCGCCCACATCGAGGCCGGCCTGAGAAGCTATGACCGCAGGATGCCGGAAGAGGTGAACCGCATCCTGACCGATCATTGCTCGCACCTGCTTTTTTGTCCGACAAGAAGAGCGGTTCAAAACCTCGAACTAGAAGGCTTCAAAAATATTTTCGCCGGAGGCCGATTAGCGGACATGAGCGGGAAAAATCGTTCCCTCTTGGCCAAGGCTCCCTTTCCTTGGGTGGTCAATGTCGGCGATATCATGGTTGATGCCCTGCTCCACGGCATGGCCATCGCTCAAAGGAAATCGAGGATCCTCAAAGAGCTTCAATTAAGGCCGGGCCAGTATGACCTAGCCACGATCCATCGCGCCCAAAACACGGACGAGCAGGAGAGGCTAAAGGCGCTCATGGAGGCGCTTCTCGAAATCAGCCGGATTCGGGCGGTCGTTTTTCCGGTTCACCCACGGACCAGGAAATATTTGAAGCGCATGGAGCTCATGTCGGCCGGCTCAGGACGGCTGCATTTGATCGATCCGGTCAGTTATTTTGATATGTTGATCCTGGAAAAGAACGCGGCAACGATCTGGACGGATTCCGGAGGCGTCCAGAAGGAAGCCTATCTGCTGAAAGTCCCCTGCATTACGCTTCGGGATACGACGGAATGGCCTGAGACCGTGGAATCCGGCTGGAACAGGTTGGCAGGCTCCGACCCCGAGAATCTCCAGAAAAAGCTCAAGCGGGCATTGAAGCAAACCGAAGAACTTCGAGCTTCCTGCCGTCAGGCCCGGAAAGACAATGTTTACGGCACAGGCGATGCCGCGGGGCGGATCATGGCCTGCTTGTCGGATACCGCCCGTTGAGCTTTCCGTTTCTTTTGCTGGGACAGGCCATCCCCAACGTTCAATCGGTCATAGGAAAAAATTTAAAGGGCATGAGGTCTTCATCAGGAGAATCAAGCTCGCCTTCTGGTCGACCATGAGCAAAAATTGCGCCTCAATCGATTCGACCTTTTTTGAAGAAGCCCTCTACGGCAGCAGTGGTTTCAGCTTGGCGGCCAGGTTGGCGTCGATCGTGGTCAGCTTCCTGTAGACTTCCCGGGCGCTGAAATTATCCTTGAGATTCAGGTAGACGATGGCTAGGTTATAGAAGGCATTGCCGTTATCGGGCTGCAAATCCGTGGTTTTTTTGATCGGGTCCAGCGCGGCGTTGAAATCCTTGAGATACTGGATGTACGAGTGGTAATTAACAAATAAAAAAAATTGGGGCGTTCCCCAAGATGCCACCCTATAAGGGAGCAAGTCATAGTATGTCCCTTGTGTTCGTTGCACTTTATGCCTAGGAAATAGATTCAACTATTTTGTAAAGGACTTTAGTTTTAGACTGTATTTAGAATGCTTTAGTTTTCTTATCGCTTTTTCTTGGATTTGCCTTATTCTCTCGCGTGTAACCTTGTATTGCTGTCCGACTTCTTCTAGGGTATGCTCGTTGCCGTTTCCCAACCCAAATCTCAGTTTTAAAATATTTGCTTCCCTCTCGGTGTGAGCATTCAAGGCTTCCTCAATTTTCTCTTTCAAATCTACATGAATGACCTCATCTGCAGGCGAAGGGATATCCTTATCCTCGATAAAATCACTCAGATGACTTTCTTCTCCTTCTCCTATTGGGGTCTCAAGTGAGAGGGGCACCTGGGCAATTTTCATAATTTTATGCACCTGATGGACGGGCAAATCCATCTTTTTCGCAATCTCTTCATCTGTTGGTTCTCTCCCTTTTTCCTGGAAAAGGTTTCTTGACACTCTATTTAGTTTGTTGATGACATCTATCATATGCACCGGGACCCTTATCGTCCTTGCCTGGTCAGCAATTGCGCGTGTTATTGCCTGTCTTATCCACCAATGGGCATACGTTGAAAATTTAAACCCTCTTTGGTATTCAAATCTATCCACGGCTGTCATCAAGCCTATGTTTCCTTCCTGGATCAAATCAAGAAACTGGAGTCCGTAGTTGCTGTACTTCTTGGCTATGGAAACCACGAGTCTCAAGTTGGAGTTGACTAGTTTTTTCTTCGCCCGATCGCAGATCTCCTTTCCTTTGGCGATGGTTTGGAATGTCTTTCTAAATTTCTGCGAATCAAAACCGATCTCTTTCTTGTTTAATCTCAGAAGCGTGTCGACCTTCTTGATTCTAAGTTTCAGCTCCTCTCCTTCTTTCTTGCCCTTGGCGCTAGTTAAAAAGGCATTCAATTCTTTTTTACTCGTTTCTAATTTGTCGATGACCGTAAGCTTTTTATTGAGAATCTCGGCAATTTTTTCTCTGTAAGCAGAGTGGATATTCAATTCCTTGATGAGACGACTCATATTAACGATGAGACGCCCGCGTCCAACCGCATATTTCTTTGATACAGGAAATTTTTCTAAGTGGGTGCTTAACTTTCTTGTTTCGTTGATTATGGCTAGAATCTTCTGGTTTTTTTTCTCAAGTATTCCTCTTGCGAATTCCTCTTCAATGGAATCGAACAAGGCAAAGATGATTTCATCATCTTTATCTAGTTTCTCCAGTGAAAGAATTTCATTTTGGATAAATCGTGTTTTTGAAAGGGCTTTAATGACTATCTCTTCTCCCCTTTCAATTTCCTTTGCTAGGACGATTTCTTCTTTTCTTGTCAGCAG
>JAPKZH010000239.1 GCA_026393905.1 Candidatus Aminicenantota bacterium | reverse complement strand
CGGAATCCATCGACTATGTCGTGAACAGGACCCAGTTTCAGCTCCACACGCTCCTGACCGAGCAGCGCCACCCGAAAACCTGGAACCTCAGCGAGAAGACCCAGAACGACACCGAAGCGGGGCTGCGCCTGCTTTTTTCCGTGGACGACGATATCGTCATCCGTCTGGAAGCCTTGGCCGCTGAAAAGCAAATGCTGGACGGGCTGACGGCGGAAATCGAAGCGGCCCTTCTCGGCAGAAAAAAGATCTACATCTATGGGTGCGGCGCCACCGGCCGGCTGGCCAAGCAGATGGAGTCGAGCTTTTGGCGGCCGTTCTGGAAAAAAGTCAAGGAGGCGAAAGAGGTCTGGCCCAAGCTCCAAGCCGGGCTCGGCCCAGCCATCGAAGAGGATCTCATCGGAGAGATGACGGGCGCCGACCGAGCCTTGATCAGCTCGCTGGAAGGATTCGAAGACCTGCCGCTCATCGGCCGGCTCCAACTCCAGGACCGGGGCATTAAAAAGGGCGACCTCGTCATCTGCGTCACGGAAGGGGGCGAAACGTCCTCCGTCATCGGCACCATCCTCGCCGCTCTGGACCAGTGGAAAGCCGAAAAAGGATACAATCCCCGGGAAAGTCGGAAGAAGCTTTACTTTGTCTACAATAATCCGGACGACCGGCTGCTGCCCTTCGAACGCAGCCGCAAGGTGATCGAAGAGGAAGGGATCACGAAAATCAACCTCACCACCGGACCCCAAGCCATCACCGGGTCGACGCGGATGCAGGCCACGACCATCGAAACCTTCGTCATCGCCAGCGCCTTGGAGACAGGGGTCGAACGTGCGATGGGCAAGTTTTTATCGAAAAAAGAGATGGCCAGGCTGGGCTTCAGGGAGGAGGCGGGCATCGAAGACAGGCTGAAGCAGTTCGCCCCCCTCCTCCAGGAGATCAAAAAGAATGTCCCCGCCATGGCCAAGCTCACCGACATCGAAGCCAAAACGTACGGATCGGGGCTTTTCTCCACCTATTTCGCCAAGGCCGGCATGATCACGGTGTTCATCGACAGCACAGAGCGCAGCCCGACCTTTCGGCTCTATCCCCTGGATACCGTCAAGGAGGCCAAACGAAAATGCTGGATCCAGGTCTGGACCGAGGCGTTTGATTCGAAAAGCGCTTGGCAGGCTTTTCTCGGCAGGCCATTCCGCGGGCTGTCCCCGGAGCTCTATCAAAAGCCCTTCGAAGAGGAGATTGACGACCCCTATCTTCAAACGAAAGCCCTGGAGAGCCTCCAGAAGGCGGGCCATGACCAGGCGCTTCTCTACGACTTTTCTTTCGCCGATTTTAACCTGAAAAAGCGCGGACCCAGGAAGGGCGATCTCGGCGTGGCCGCCGTCCTGGGGCTCGAGACCGAAGATTTGAATAGGGCCGATTCCTCTTTTCGTAAGTTCGCGGGTCTCTTCTCAAGCAGCGGCGCCGGCACGACGCTTATCGTGGTCGCAGACGCGCCGGCCAAAGTGAACGTCGACGCCGCTAAGGATTGGGCTTTCCTGCAGACCAAGGATAAGAATCCGCCTGTCGTCATCCGCCTGACCGTTTCTTCCATCGACGATCCCTTCGGCATCCGGCAGCAGATCGCCCTGAAAATGCTGCTCAACGCCCATTCCACGGCGGTCATGGCCAAGCTGGGCAAGGTCATCGGCAACACGATGACCAACGTCAGCCCGAGCAATCTCAAGCTCATCGGCCGGGCGACCTATCTCATCCAATCCCATGTCAACGATGTCTTGAGCCGCCCGCAGTGGCTCCGCCAGAACGGAGTTCGCAAGCCCATTTCCTACGGAGAGGCGAACGCCGTCCTGTTCGATTCCATCGCCTTCATGAAGGACAGGTCCGAGGATGTGGGACAGGCGGCCGAGGTGCCATTGTCCATTATCCGGATCCTGGAATCGCTCCGGCAGAAAAGAGGGGTGATGCCGGAGGAGGCCATGGAGATCGTTCAGAAGACGGGTCTGGCCGCCTACCTGGCCGGCCTTAAATAAGTAATCTTACGGAATCGGCGGGGCGTTGGTCAGGCCGTAGCAGGGCGTGATGAACGGCTGCTTTTCCTTCTTGTCCTTTTTCTTTCCCCTGACCTGCGGATAGACAAAAGTCTCGCCCGCGTAGTTGCGCAGGACGACCTGTTCGTCACTGATCGACTGCAGGTAAGCCGGGATCAAGGGGATCTTTCCGCCGCCGCCGGGGGCGTCGATGACGTAGTGGGGCACGGCCAATCCCGACGTCCAGCCGCGCAATGCGTCCATGACCTCCAGGCCTTTTTCAACGGTCGTCCGAAGGTGCTCGGTGCCATGGACATAGTCCGCCTGGTAAATGTAATACGGCCGGACCCGGACATAGAGGAGCTTCTGGAGGAGACGCTTCATGACCATCGGGTCGTCGTTGACTCCCTTGAGGAGGACGGTCTGGTTTCCCAGGGGGATCCCCACGTCCGCCAGGAGGTTGAGAGCTCGGGCGGCCTCGGGCGTGATTTCGTCCGGATGGTTGAAGTGGACATTGACATACAGTGGATGGTATTTCTTGAGCATGGCCGCAAGCTTTGCCGTCACCCGCTGCGGCAGGAAACAAGGCACGCGCGTCCCGATCCGAAGGATCTCGATATGAGGGATGGAGCGGAGGGCGCTGAGGACATACTCCAGCCGGGCGTCGCTGAGCATCAGCGGGTCGCCGCCCGAAATAATGACATCCCGGACCTCCGGATGACTCCGGATGTATTCCAAGCCATCCTCGATGTAACGCGGATGGATCTTGCTCGGGTCGCCCACCTTGCGCTTTCGAGTGCAGAACCGGCAATACGAAGCGCAGCTGTGGGAAACCAGGAACAGCAGCCGGTCCGGATAGCGGTGGACGATGCTCGGAACCGGTGAATCCTGGTCTTCACTGAGCGGGTCCGAAACCCCGCCGTCCTTTCTCAGCTCGGCCGGGTCGGGCACGACCTGGCGGTAGATGGGATCTCCTTTTTGCTTGATCAGGCTCGCATAATAGGGAGTGATCTGTGTCTTAAAGACGCGGGCAACCTTGCGAATCTCGTCTGCGTTCAAGCCGAACCGCTTGGCGATTTCGTCGGGGTTTCGCAGGCTGCCCCTTAATATTTGCGGCCACTCATCCATCTCCTATACTCCTTTAAGCGAAACGCTTAACATAAATCACCCGGTCATCTCCGGGCCCGTAAAAATCCGGGATGCGGGCGATCTCTCGATAGTCCAAATTCAAATAAAACCGGCGGGTGGGCTCGTACTTGGGCTGGGAAGAGGTTTCGATGACCATCATCCGGCCTTTGTCGGCCCGGATTTTCTCCTCTAGCCATCGGACCAGGTCTTTCCCATAGCCTTTTCCCTGGTGCTCCGGAGCGACCGCCATCCAGTAGAGGTCATGGGTGCCTTCGGTGAGGGGCGTCGGGCCGTAGGCGAGATAGCCCACGACTTCCGGCCTATCGTCTTCGACGACCACGATCTGGTAATCTCTTTGGCCCGGCTGGTCGAGATAGATATCGATCAACTCCTCGGCCACCCGGATCTCGTCGGGACGGAAGAATCCCGTCCTCTTTATGATTTCGAGGACCTTGGCTCTGTCGGTTTTGACCATCGGCCGGATCATTCCTTTCCCTTTCTTTTCAGGGCGTTCTCGATCATCAGCTCCCAGAAGTGCTTGTACTCCATGCCCGAGGCGGCCAGCGCCCGGGCATATCCCGCATTCAGGCTGATGTCGGGGTTGGGATTGACCTCGAGAATGGAAAGTTTCCCTTTCTGGTCCATCCGGAAATCGATGCGGGCATAATCCCGGCATCCCAAGTTTTCGAAAGCCGCCACGGCCGTGTCCTGGATCTTTTTCTGGAGGCCCTCATCGATCTTGGCCGGGCAGACGGGGGGCGTCTTCTGGCAAAGAATATCGTCCTCGAACCATTTCGCTTCGTAGCTGCAAATCTTGGGGGAGCCTTCGGGCATGGTGGTGAAATCGATCTCGGAGACGGGGAGCGGCTGGGGTTTGCTGTTCTCAAAGACCGCGACGTTGAATTCCCGGCCTTCGATGAATTGCTCGACCAGGGCCGGCTCCTCGTAGAGCTCAAAAATCCTTCGGACCTGGCGCTCCAGGCCTTCTTTGTCATGGACCACAGACTCAGGATGGATGCCGAGGCTGGCGTCTTCGGTGTTCGGCTTGACGATCAGCGGGAAGGGGAGGTCGACCTTCTGGTCCGGCGAAACGACCAGGCGGCTGGGCGCCGTCGGCAGTCCGCAGGATTTCAGGACCGCCTTCGTTTTGAATTTATTGAGGCAGAGGGCGAGGGTCCTGGAATCGTTGCCGGTGAAGGCGAAGCCGAGGAGCTCCAGGGCGGCGGCGACATTGGCCTCAAGCTGGGCACGCCCCAGAAAGCCTTCGCACAGGTTGATAAGGACGTCCGGCTTGAGCTCCTTGAGTCGATGGAGGAAGCTCATGAAGCTTCTCTGGAGAGGGATGATGAATGCGGAATAGCCCAGCTCGGTCACGGCCGCCAGGACTTCCTTGGCCGTCTGCTCGACGCATTCCTCGGAGACCCGCTCGCCGTTGCGGCCGGTCACGGGGTCGTAGGCGTTGTAGGCAATGCCTACCAAAATATTCTTATCTTTCATCTTGCCGGACCGCATAAAGCGGGATCGCCTCCGTTTTTTATCCGAGGTTTTTTGGCGCCGGGGTTTCCGGCATCGCCCGTCCTTCCATAGCGGGCGCAGGCTTCATCCACGACCCTCAGGATGAGCTCCGTGTAGGAATAGCCGGCCGTGCGGGCCGCCTTGGGCAGACAGGAATTGTCCTCCGGCTTGGGCAGGATGCCGGGCAGCGGGTTGACTTCCAGGATGTTCGGCTCTCCCCGCTCGTCCAGGCGCAAGTCGATGCGGCACCAATCCCTGATCCGAAGAACACGGCAGGTCTTGGCCACAATGTCCTCGATACGCGATTTCAACTTCGAGGAAATGCGGGCCGGGCACTTGAAGATTTCCAGCGGCCGCTCGGGCGTATCCCAAATCCATTTGGCCTCGTAGGAATAGATCGGCCGGGCGCCTTCTGGAAGCAGGCCGTGATCGATCTCCACGATCGGCAGGATCTCTAGACGCGGGTCGTTTCCCAAAACGCCGACGGTGAATTCACGCCCGGGTAAAAAGCGCTCGACAATGACGGGCTCCTTATAAAGGGAAATGACCTCCTGGACACGGGCACACAGATCGCCGCGCGTCTCCACGACCGAGTTGTCCTTGATGCCCTTGCTCGAGCCTTCGTAGAGCGGCTTGATGATCGCCGGCAGCTCAATGTCTCCGGGGACCGCCGCGCCGGGCTCGACAATCCAGAACTTGGCGTTGGGGATCTTGTGGTAGGACAGAATTTCTTTGGCCCGTGATTTGTCCAGGCACAGGCTCAAGGTGAGCGGGTCGGAGCCCGTGTAGGGAATCTCAAGGATCTCGCAGAGCGTGGGAATATGCGATTCGCGGTTGGGCCCGAACAGCCGCTCGGCGATGTTGAAAACGAGGTCCGGCCTGGATTCCTTTAAGCGCTCAAAAGCGTTCTCATCCGATTCGATGAGGAGGACTTCGTGGCGGGTGCGGAGTGCGTCCCGGACGGCGGATATGGTTTCATCAGAATCGCACTCAGCCAGAAAATCGAGTGGAGGCTCTTCCTCGTCCTCCCACTTGTCGTCGCAGTAACGATGATCGAGTGAAGCGGCCATTCCTGCTTTCGAGCTGAAGAGCAAGGCAATCTTCATCGCTGCGCTGCTTAGCTTCGACTCAGGTTGACAAAGGTTCCCAGCATCGTGATCATTTTATCTCGAACCGTTCACATCAAATTTCTTCGCCATTCTAATTTATATATATATCATTTTTGTAAAATGTCAATACTTTTTTCAAAAAAAGATACAACCTGTTCGATCAAAGGGCTTTTTGACCCCCAATCCATTGAGCTGTAAAATACCTTGACAGCTAGAGCAGGAACGTCGCATCGATGTAAGCGGACCTTGAATCCGGCCGGCGTTTTTTTGAAGCCGTCTCAAAAGGTCGCAAAGGCGATCGATAATCGGTCGGAGGAATTTGAAAGAGGACGAACGCGCCCGACGCAAAAATATTTTCGAGCCAGGCGAGCGTCATGGAATGCTCAAGATGAAAAATCAGGCTTGTTCCTCTCCCGCGCCCGGCGGCTGCGCAATCGACGAGAGCCGTGACATCCTGCTCGCTGCGAAGGCTTTCGTCAGAGATATGGATGCAGACGCCTTGCCGGGCCAGTCCTTCCAAGTCGGCCGCAAGAGGTCCGTGATGATAAACCACAAGCCAGGCCCCGCCTTTTTCACACGCGCAGGCCAACTCTCCAAGCTTCCCCCATTCGCGCTGTTGTTGCTTGTTGGAGAGATGGAGATCGATACCGCTGCGTCCCATTTCCAAAAGACCGGAAAATGGAATGGTCTTTTCTTTTTCATCGGAGTC
>JAPKZH010000565.1 GCA_026393905.1 Candidatus Aminicenantota bacterium | reverse complement strand
CCCGGGCCAGCGCCGCCGGGGAGGCGTCAAGGCCGTCTTTCTCGAAGACTTCGACGAAAGACAAATCCATGTAAATATCATCGTAAAGACCGGGGCTGTTTCGGAAGCTTGATAGAATGGCGCCGTCGTCCCAGGGGATGGGCTGATAATCAGGAATGAACGTCCCTTGGAAGCGAAACTCGGTCGGCCCCCCGAATGTACACCCGATGGTCTGTCCGGCCCAGCCGCCCTTGATCTTGTCCTTTAAAACATCTTTGGACATTGTGATGACCGCGCCGGAAAAAGGGCTCGCCGATAAATGCTCTTTGAACCTGCCCTTGAGCTGGACGATATGAGCGGCGATGGTTTTTTTTGTCCCCGCATAGCTTGCCGGAAATTCCCTGTCCAGCCGTAACACGGTGTCTTCCAAGCGGGCCAGAAAGCGGCCGGCACGGTCTTCGGGATTCGGCCCTTTGAGCAGCGTGTCGAATTTCTCCAACACGCAGTTGTAGCTTGTCCGGGTACTCCCGCTGATCAAGTCCCCCGGGTAGAATTCGACAAGGTCTTTGAGCGCCCGTCGCTGGGCCGGCCTTTCGGCCAGATGGACGATCGCCTGACCGATCGAACGGCCGGGATCGTAGGCCTGGGGATTGTAAACATAGTCTGCACATGTCAAAAGAGGAATCCGGTTGATCTCATTCTGAGGGCAATGGGGATTGCTCATGTAGCCGTAGGCGACCTCGTCCAGGTCCGGGTCGCGGCCGGTCACCGGCCCCAGGTGCAGGGCGCCGGTTCGGTCATTGACCGGGTAGTTGTCCCAGATGATGATCCGGTGCTTGACGGCGTTTCTGAATTTTTCGGCACACGCCCGGCTGATCTTCAGGGTGACGACGCCGTCGCCGGTCCAGAAGACAAAGATATCCTTATCCAGTATCCGGCCGAGAGCTTCCAGATAGAGCTTGGCATCGCCGGCGTCGCCGCAGCCCCAGTAATAGACGGGGCAGAAGATAAGCTGGGCCTGCGGGTCTTTCTCCCTCAGGCGCCGGAACAATTTATCGGCGAGTCGGGCGTGAGCCTTGCCCAGCCGAGCGAGATCTTGACCCGTGGTTTCGATATCATCATAGCTGAGGCTGAACCAGTGCACGCCCAGCCCCTGCATCCAGGCATAGTGCTGCCAGAGGGCCTCAAAATCTTCGGGGCTGTCATGCTTGAGCGGCCGCTCCGAAAATAGCTGGGGATGCATGGCATAGCAGAAGATGATTCCTTTTTCCCGGCAAGCCTGGACGACCCGTTCCAATCCCTTTTTTGTCCGCTCCGGGATAGGCTCCCACCAGCGGTTGACGAACTTTTCCATGTCCGTCAATACGCTTGTATAACAGCTCATCAGGAAGTTCATCTTGGTTTCGACGAGGAATGGAATTTCAGCCAGATATTGTTCGGGCGTCCAAGCCCATCCCTTTGTCCCGCGAATTTTAAAACCCGGCTCGGTCCGGCCTTTGGCCAAAGGCGTGGGGAAGGGGAGTTTATTGTCGGGAAGGTTGACCACGAATTCCGGCTGAAGCAGGATCGGCTGTTCGGAGGAACTTAAAAGTAAAGTGCTTTTTGAATTCGAGATGAAAAAAATTGCCGCCAGGGTGAGGGCGAAGATGAAAAGTTGCTTATATGTCATAAAGTTCCTCCATCCTCCCTATCATCCCCCTTAATGGCTCAAGGGGGATGATAGGGGATTTAATAAGTTGGCTCTCTTCATTTCGTGTGGGTTGAAAAGGGAAACGATCCGGAAACGGCCGAAGCGACCATGGAGGGTTTAGCCTTCCCGAGCCCTCATTCGAGGGCAACCGGCTCGGAAGAAGCCGGCCGGCGAAGTTGTCTGAGCTTCCCGGCGAACGTCTAATTTTAAATTTCAAATCCTGCCCTTATATGAGAATCCGCCTGATCAGCCAAGCGCCGAGCGCGGCGGCCGTGATCATTCCTGCGACAAAGACGCTCCAAGCGCCGGCAAACATGGAATTTGTCGCCACGACGAGGCCGAAGCAGGCGACTGTTCCGAGGATGCAATCGAACAAGAGGTGGCCGAGCGAAGGATCTCCTGTTTGGGTGACGCGGGATTTTTCGCGGACCGGCTTCCAGAGTCCCGGCGGCCGGCACCTCTCATAGAAATTGACAAGAGTTTCCTTCGATTCCGGCGGTGTGAGCAGAGTGACCACGATCAATGTCGCATTGCTGGCGAAAAAAAGCAGTCCCGTCCCCTGCCATAAAGGCTTGTTTTGAAAGTCCAGGACGAACCAGATAAGAATCGAGAGCGGCAACCCCAGGATGATGGCAGCAAGCTCTCCCCAGACATTAAACCGCCACCAGAAGAACCTGAGCCAGGAAAGCGGCAGGATGAAAATCACCATGACCGAGTTGATAAACAAAAACCAGCTAACCATTCCCTTGACGTAAAAAATGGCGACAAATGCGGCCAGGATGAAGAGCAGCAAGGTCGCCAGCCGGGAGGTGATGACCTGGCTCCGGGGGGATTCATGAGGCCTGAGGGTCCGATAAAAGTCGTTGATGACTAGGCTCGAACCCCAGTTGATAAGAGAGCTGAGCGTCGACATAAAGGCGGCCGCTTCGGCCGCGACAAGGATGCCGATGAACCCGGCGGGGAGGCGGGAGGCGTTGACCAGCTCTCCCCAGGCATAGGCCGGGTCGGTGAGAAGCTTCATCCCGGCCGGCGCGGGACCGACCTGTTGGAGGAGATCCTTGGTCCAAAATAAGGAAAGGGCGACGACGCCAAGACCGATCAAAGGAATAGTCCGGATGGAGAGGGCGAGGAAGGCATTGAACAGCTGCCCGCCCATGGCATGCCGTTCATTCTTGGCGCCCATGAAGCGCTGGGCGGTCATGCCGTCCCCAGCCGTGGGAGACCCCGCGAAAAACAAACCTTGAATGACCAGCATGGCGACGGTCAGGGCGGGGATGAGGGGAGTCGGCGGCATCTGCTGGAAGGCGTCGGGGCGGACGGCGTGAATTTTCCCGACGATCGCCGACCAGCCTCCGTGTTGGGGCACGATCATGAAAAAAAAGGCGAGGCTGCCGATGAGCAGGATGGCGAACTGGACGATATCTGTGAAGACCACACCCATCAGACCGCCAAAGATCGTGTAGATCACTGTCACGCCGCCAAAGATGAGCAGGATCTGAGCCTCTGTCAGGGGAACCAGGGGAGCGATGGTCTTGGCAAAAAATCCGGTGATATAGCCGATGATGATGACGGCGTAACAGAAAAGCAACAGGGCATATGTTTTCCGGGCAAAACGGCTGGCCGTTCCGCCATAACGGAGGGTGATCAGTTCGGCCGTCGTGACGATCTGCATGCGGCGCCACATCCGCGCCCAAATGATGGCCACCAGAGGCATCCAGACGACCCAGGAAGCCCACCACATCCAATTGCCGGCCAGTCCGAAGACGACGATCAGCATGACGAAGCCGCCGTTCCCGGATTGATAGGTGGCCGTGTTGGACAGCCCGATCGCCCACCAGGGGAGGCTCCGGTTTCCGGTGAAGTAGCCCGTGGCTCCTTGTTTTCCGGCTTTTTTGGTGAAGTAAAGGCCGACGAGAAGGGATATGAGACAAAGGAGAATAACAACGATCCAGTCTGCCCGTCCCACGGGAAAACATTATCAATATGGCTGCAATTTGTCAAAGACGGAAACGCCCGAATTCTAAGCCGGGCGAGGGGTTTGCGGCGAGCCATGGAACCTCCAAATAGGTGATTTCAAGGAGGTGCCGGAATCGCCCCCAAGGCCCCCTAGCGGAGGGGGGCCCCGTCGGCTTTTCGACGGGGGGAACCGACGGGACTGGTTCCCCAGGGGCCAAGGGGCGATTCCGGCACCGATAGAAAATCACACAAACGGAGGTGGTTACGCGAGCCATTTTTTTGTATTGACTTAGGCGCCGAATTCGGCTATTATCTTGATTCATTTCAATAGAATGGAATAACCTACAATGATTTCAATGCGCTTGATGAGATTTGGTACCAAAAACAGGCCTTCCTATCGGATCGTCGTCATGGACTCGAAAAAACCGCGCGAGAGCAAGGCTAAGGATACCATCGGCTATTATAACCCGCTCAAAGAGCCGCCGGAGATTAAAATCGATTTAGACAAAGCCAAATTCTGGATCGAACGGGGTGCCAAGACATCCCAGACCGTCCGGTCTCTTTTGCGAAAGCTTTCCCAGCCATCAAAACTTTCCAACTTACAAGACTCTAAATCTTAAAGGAGGTTACTGTGAAAGAACTCGTAGAATTGATTGCCAAAGCCCTCGTCGACCAACCGGAGAAGGTGCAGGTTTCCCAGCTCGAAGGGGAACAAACGACCATTCTGGAACTGAAGGTTGCGCAAGAAGATTTGGGAAAAGTGATCGGAAAGCAGGGCAGAACGGCTCGGGCCATGCGCATCATCCTCGGTGCCGCCGGCATGAAGCTGAAGAGGAGATTCAACCTCGAGATCATCGAGAAAGGTTGATTTGCAGAGTATCGGGAAAGTCCAGCGAAGCCAGGGAAATAAGGGGGAACTCAAGGTTAAACTGTATGGTGAGATCGTTCCAGACGCTTTTTTTTTAAGGTTTTTCTGAAAGGAAGAGGGGATTTCCAAGAGTATGAAGTCGAGGCCCTTTATCCCTATAAAAGCTTTCACGTCCTTAAGCTCAAAGGCATAGATTCTCTGCCCCAGGCGGAAGCTCTGACCGGAGCGGGCCTTTTCGTTCCGGAAGACAGCCTCAAGCCGGCCCAGGAAGGGCGGCACTATTCCTTCGAGCTGGTCGGCTGCGCCATATACACGAAGGCGCAGGAAAAAATCGGCTTCGTCAAGGACGTGTGGCCGATCGGCGAGTCGGTTCTCCTGGTCGTGGAAAGCAGCCGGGACGCGAAGGAAATCCTCATTCCCTTCAGCCAGGACATCTGTCCGGAAGTGGACACGGACCAAAAAAGGATTGTCATCGACCCTCCGGACGGCCTTTTAGACTTGAATGAGATTTGATATAATCACCATCTTCCCTGAAATGTTCGAGGCCGTTTTTTCAGGTGGAGTCGTAAAAAGAGCGATCGAGAAAGGATCGATCGAGGTTCACGTGCACGATTTAAGGGATTTTACGACGGACAAGCACCGGCAGGTGGATGACCGCCCCTACGGAGGAGAGGAAGGCATGGTTTTCAAGCCTGAGCCGATCTTTGCTGCCGTGGAGCATGTCCGCCGGTCTCCCCTCACGCCTGTCTATCTGCTCTCCCCCCAGGGAAGAAAGCTGGATTCTCGCCTTGCCGAAGAACTGGCCGGGCATTCCCAGGTCGTCCTCATCTGCGGACGCTATGAGGGTGTCGATGAGCGGGTGAGCGAAAACCTGGCCGCGGACGAGATTTCCATCGGCGATTATGTCCTGACGGGAGGGGAATTGGCGGCCATGGTCGTCGTCGATGCGGCGGTCCGGTTTGTCCCGGGCGTGGTCGGCAAGGAAGAATCGGTCAGGCATGATTCTTTTATTGAGGGGCGGCTGGATTATCCCCAGTACACCCGTCCCCGGGATTTTCGAGGGATGAAAGTCCCTCAGGTCCTTTTTTCCGGAGACCATAAAAAGATCGAAACCTGGCGCCAGAAAAAGGCGCTGGAAAAAACCCGGCAGCGCCGGCCCGACCTCCTGGAGCATCGGCCCCTCTCTCCGGAGGAAAAGAAGGGACTCGACCCAATCCAAGAAGAAAGGAAAAGACGATGAGCTTGATCCAATTGGTGGAAGACAAGCACATGAAAAAAGATGTGGAACCCTTCGGCGTAGGGGACACGGTCAAAGTGCATGTCATCATTAAAGAAGGCGACAAGGAGCGCATCCAGGTCTACCAGGGGGATGTGATTGCCAAGCGGGGAACCGGCTTGAGCACGACGTTCACCGTCCGGAAGATCTCTTTCGGCATCGGCGTCGAACGGATCTTCCCGGTCCATTCCAAGGCCATTAAAAAAGTGGAGGTGCTCCGAAAGGGGAAGGTCCGTCGCTCCAAATTGTATTATCTTCGAAGGCTGAAAGGGAAAGCGGCACGTCTTCGCGAAGAGAAATAAAAGGCCAACGTGCCCGATTTCGAGATAGAAAAACGCTTTTTAAAACAGGGATATCGATTTATCGCGGGGGTGGATGAGGTCGGCCGGGGAGCCTTGTGCGGTCCCGTGGTGGCGGTGGCCCTGGTCCTTCCCGCATCTCTGATCCAAGCCCCGTCTCCGGCCTGGCTCCGGCAGACGAACGATTCGAAGCTGCTGAGCCCTCACAAACGCCGGGAGCTCGTCCGGTTCATTCTGGCCGGGGCCGAATCCGTCGGCGTCGGGCTCTGCTCGAATGTCGAAGTCGACCAAAAAAACATCTATTGGGCGTCCCTCGAGGCGATGCGGCGGGCCGTGGAGCGGATGCCCCTTCGCCCGGACGTCCTGCTGATCGACGGGTTTGAACTCAAGGATGTCCCCCATGTCCAAGAAGGCGTTCGCGGCGGAGACCGGAAAAGTTATTCGATCGCCGCGGCCTCGGTTGTGGCCAAGGTCCTCCGGGACGAGATGATGGCCCGGTGCGATGTCATTTTTTCGGGGTATTCGCTGACTAAAAATAAGGGCTACGGGACCGAGGAGCATTACCGAGCTCTCCAAAAATTTGGCCAGACCTCTTTTCATCGGCAGAGTTTTCATTTAAAATCTTAGGAAAGGTCCCATGAGCGAAAAAGGCGATCGTATCAAAATCATCGAGGCCGCCGAAAAAAAGGTCAAGGCCGGGAAACACCAGGAGGCCATTGCCGAGTACCGGAAACTCCTCCTCGGCAGCGGCGCCGACGTCCCTATCAACAACATCATCGGCGACCTCTATATTCAGCTCGGCCAGGTCGATGCCGCCGTCAAAATTTTCCAGAGCAACATTGCCTACCTGGAGAAGAAGGGGGCCTATTCCCAGGCCCTGGCCATCTGCAAAAAAACGAGCAAGCTGAGCCCGGCCAGTACCGAGTTCACGGTCAAGCTCGGCGACCTCTACAGCCATCTGGGTTTTGCCGCCGAGGCCAGGACCGAATATTTCAAGGCCGCCGAAGAGCTCGAACAGAAACAGGAGACCGAGAGCCTTCTCGGCCTGTACGAGAAGCTGACTCGGCTCGAGCGAGGGGATATCGAGCCGCGGCTGAAACTGGCCTCTCTCTACGTGAAGACGGGGGCGTCGGACAAGGCCGTGGCCGAGCTCAACGATGCGGCCGAATGGCTGTTCGTGACAAACGATTTCAAGCAGGCGGAAAAAATCCTGGAAGAAGCCAGGGTGTTCAAGGATAGCGATCCCCGGACCTTGGCCAATCTCGTCCGCATCTACCGAAAGGACCGCCGGATCAAGGATGCCATCAAGCTTGTCGAGCACGGTCATCTCACGAATCTCGATAATCCGGACCTCATCGCCCTTCTGGCCAACCTCTACCTGGAGAACAAGGATTTTCAAAAGGCCGGGAATCTCTTTCACCGGTTTCTGGAAGAAGACCCCGAGAATGTGGATGTCCGCGCCAAGCTGGGATTCATCGAAATCCAAAAAGGCGAGTTGGACAAGGCCTACGATGTCCTGGAACCGCTGATCATCACCCTCATCGGGAAAAACAGGGAAGACCGGGCTATCGGCCTTATCGGTCTCATCCTGATGACCGGCCAGATGCATATCCCCAGCCTGGAAAGGCTGGCCTCGATCTATAAAAACACGATCCAGAACAAGAACCTCGAGGTCGTGGACAGGGTTCTGCTCGAAGAATACCGTCAGGCCAAGCTTGAGGACAAGAGGCTCCAGGTCCTCCAGGAGCTCGTCGACCTTAGCCCTCAGGATCTGACGCTTCAGAAAGAATATAACAAGAGCGTGGCCAAGGAGATCCAGCAGGCCGAAGAAGAGAAGATCGAGGAGCGGCTCTCTCTGCTCTCTGAAGAGGACCGGGATATCATCCAGACCAACCTGGCCAAGGCGGAGCTCTACCTCCAGCAGGGACTGGTCCGCAATGCCCGGCGGATCCTGGAAAACCTGGACCTTCTCTATCCGGACGAGCCGAGAATCCAGCGCCAGCTGGAGCTTCTCCAAAAAGCCAAGCCGTTTGTCGGCGATGAAGAGATTCCTCTGATCATCGAACAGGTCACTTCACAAGAAAAAGAAAAAGTAGCGAAAATCGAGGAACCGCCGCAGGAGCCTTGGACAACGGCCGAATCCATGGGCATGCCTGAGCCGATCGTCCCTGAGACGATCGTCCAGGAGCCGGAGGTGCCGGTCGCGGCGGCTGAGGTGGCGGCCGCGGTCGAAGCGGCGGAGCCGGTCGAGGAAGTCGGAGAAAAGATCACGGCGGCCGAGATCTTCGCCGAGACCGACATCATTCCGGTCGCATCGCCCAGGGCCAAGGCCAAGGCCTTTTATAACCTGGAAGACCGGATCAACGAGGAGCTGGATGTCCTCGAGTCGGTGTACTATAGGCAGATCAAAGAAAAAGCGGGCATGATTGAGAAAGAGCTCTCGGACATCGTCTTCGATTTCCGAAGGCATGTCGAAGAGAAAATCGAAAAGACCAATTACGAAGCGCGCTACAGCCTGGGAATAGCCTTTATGGAGCAGGGGCTGATCGACGAAGCCATCGAGGAATTCAAGCTGGCTTCCCTGGACCCCGAACGGGCCATGGACTGTTTTTCGTTGATCAGCCGCTGCTTGAAAAAAAAGAAAAACCTGCCCGAGGCGGTCCGCTGGATGGAGCAGGCTCTCGACCTGACCGAGGAAGGATCGGACCAGCACTTTGTCCTGACCTATGACCTGGCCGTCCTTTATGAGGACTTGAACGAAAACCAGAAGGCCATCGACCTCTATCGCTATGTCAAGGCTTGGAACGCGACGCATCGAAACGTAGCCAAGAGACTGAAGATCCTGGAAAAGATACTGGCCGATTAGATCGCAAAAGGGACCCTTTTCGTTAGAATCGGGACGAGAAGCGTTCCCGGTTCGGGGAGGGGCAGGGTTTCTTACTTGACGACTTTGCCGGAAATGATGAGGATCAAGCCCTTGTCGGAATCGCTCATCTTGGAGACGCCGACCACGGTTTTTTCCCCGGATTTCATGGTCAGCGTGGTGCGAATCAGGTTGCCTTCCACCCGTCCGCCGGGGGGATTGGGATTGGTGAAATAATATCTCAGCTGTATTTCAGTCTGGATGTTTTCTTCCTTTTCGTCCTTGATGTATTTCGGCTTGAGTTCCAGCGAATATTCCCCGTTTTTTCCGAACCGGACTTGAGAATCCTCTCTTTCCATGGTGCGGACCAGCGTCGTATCGAGCAGCGAAAAAAATTTATATTTTAAAAAATTCCGAATGTCCCTGATCACGGGATCGTTCTTCAAGGAATCATCCGTTTTCTCCTCGCCGGATTCGGAGCCCAAAACAAGCTGGACCGTGAACAGGAGCTCGGCCGGCTTGATGTCTATTTCTTTGACCAGGGCGAGCATCTTATCGACAATTTCCGGGGTGTCGTAGAGGACGAGCATGCTGTTTTTATTGGCGTCACGGGCTATGGTGATGGATCCTGCATAGCTCCGATAGGCCAGGAGGAGTTGAAAAGCATCCTGGGCGTCGACGTATTTCAGCTTGACCAGCTCTTTGCGGAATTGCGCCTGTTCATTTTTCACCTGCAACGGGGGAATCTTCTGTTGGGGATCTTCCCCGGAAAAAACCAGGCCCGACATGGCTAAAAGGCAGGCTGTCATCAATCCCAGCCCAGCATGTTTTTTCATTGCGGATTCTCCTTCCATTCAAAGTTTTTGTTGAAAAACCAAACGATCTTCAGGCCGGTCTCTTGCGAAACAATCGTCATGGACAAGACATCCTGGCCGGCCGATTCCCCTGACCGCTGGACCGCCGTTTGAGACCGGGCTTGAAGAACGCCGTGCTCTTCGGGTCTCAAGGGCAGCTTCTTCTGCAGCCACAACGCCCCGGCGGCAAATAACAGAAGGGCGAGGCCGAAGGCGAAGGCCGGTTTTCGGACCAGCCTGACCCCCCATTGTTTCCTTTCCATGTCGGCGGCAGTGACGGATTTCAGCATTTGCCGCCATTCGGAGTCCGTCCAGTCCCGAAGAGCTTCTTTCTGGGCCAAGCCTTTCGCCGCGTCAAGCGCCGCCGAGATTTCTTCAGCCTCTTTCCGGCAGCCGGGGCATCTCTCCAGGTGGGCCTTCAATTTCAGGGCTTTTTTCCGAGAGAGCTCGTTGCCCGCCAGCAGAGGAAGATATTTATTTGTCCCTCGGCACGTCATCGCCGGACCTCCAGCAGGAATGGGTATTTTTCCTTGATTCTTTCTTTGATCTTTCTCCGCGCCGCCGACAGGTGGACCCGGACCGCAATCGAGGAACACTTCAAAACATCCGCGGTTTCCCTGATGTTCCATTCCTCGATGTCGCGCAGCAAAAATATTTCTCTTTCCCGGTCGCTCAGCCGGTCTAGGCAATCCGCGAGCTGAGACCGCAATTCTCGATCAAGCTGATGCTGTTCGGGATCGTTTCCTGAGTCGACAAAGAGCTCGGGCGCCAGCGCGTCGCACCTCAGCCGTTCTTGGACGGCCTGTTTTTTTTTGAGGTTTCGGGCCGTGTTGATGAGGATCTGATAGATCCAGTTCCTGAAGCTTTTTTGAACGTCAACGTTCGCCAGATATTTAAAGGCTCGCAGGAACGTCTCCTGGGAGGTTTCCTTGGCATCCTCCCAGTTCCTGGTGATCCGGTAGGCCAGACTGAGGAGCGGCTGCCGGTACGGAGTGATGAGAGGCTCAAAAGCGTCGATATCTCCGCTCAGGACTCGTTCGACCAAGGCACGCTCCCTGTCATCCATATCACATAAGAGTATATCTTGAATGCGGCCATGATGTTAAGGCTTGAATGGACTGATATTGACAGAAACGAATCTCACGGATATAAGGAAAGAGGAGAGGAAAGGAAAGAACCATGAACAACGGATTACAGCTCCTGGTGGCCAAGGGCCAGACCGAGCTCTATCTTCTGCCCAAAATGGCCAACCGTCACGGGCTGGTGGCCGGCGCGACGGGGACGGGAAAAACCGTTTCCCTCCAGGTCATGGCCGAGAATTTCAGCCGGATCGGCGTTCCGGTTTTCATGGCCGATGTCAAAGGCGATCTCTCGGGCATCAGCCAGCCGGGTTCGGGAACGCCCAAGATCATCGAGCGCATCAAGCTGCTCAAGTTGGGCGAGTATGTTTTTGCCGGCTGCCCGGTGACGTTCTGGGATATCTTCGGCGATCAGGGCCATCCTGTCCGGACGACGGCGAGTGACTTGGGGCCGTTGCTCTTGAGCCGCCTCTTCAACCTCAACGACGTCCAGGCCGGAGTGCTTTCCCTGGTGTTCAAAATCGCCGACGACAACGGGCTCCTCTTGCTCGATACGAAAGATTTGCGGGCCATGCTCCAATTTGCAGGCGACCATGCCGATTCCTTCACGACGGAATACGGACGCATCTCCGCGGCGAGCATCGGCGCTATCCAGCGCTCGCTCCTGGAGCTTGAAAGCCAGGGCGGCGATAAGCTTTTCGGGGAGCCGGCCCTGAACCTGGACGATTTCATGCAGACGGACGGCCAGGGGCGGGGGATGATCAACATCCTGACCGCGGACAAGCTGATGCTTTCTCCCAAAACGTACGCGACATTCCTGCTCTGGCTGCTGGCCGAGCTTTTTGAAAAAATGCCCGAGGTCGGGGACGTGGAAAAGCCCAAGCTCGTCTTTTTCTTCGACGAGGCCCACCTGCTGTTTACGGATGCTCCAGAAGCCCTGCTCCAGAAGATCGAGCAGATCGTCCGGCTCGTCCGCTCCAAGGGCGTGGGCATCTATTTTGTGACCCAGAATCCTCTCGACATCCCGGACGTTGTCCTGGGCCAGTTGGGGAACCGCATCCAGCACGCCCTGCGCGCATTCACGCCGCGGGATCAAAAGGCGGTTCGCTCGGCGGCCGAAACCATGCGCGCCAATCCTAAGCTCGATGTTGAAAAGGTCATCGGAGAGCTGGCCGTCGGCGAAGCGCTGGTATCCTTCCTCGACGAAAAGGGCCAGCCGGGGATCGTCGAGCGGGCCTTTGTCGTCCCGCCGAAAAGCCAGATCGGCCCGATCACGCCCGAAATCCGGAGGGGGCTCATCTCGCGATCCGTCCTCTACGGACATTATGAAAAGGTCATCGACAGGGAATCCGCTTTTGAAATGCTTCGGGCACGGGCAGAGAGGTTCGCAGAGCCGGCCCAGCCGCCACAGCCTTCTCCCGAGCGGCCGTCCTATCCCGGCGGGTATCCGCCGCCTCCTCCGACGACCTATCCTCCTTACCAACAGCCTCGCCCGCCGAAGCCTGTCGGAAGGCCCAGGGATACCCTGTTTGAGGCCATGGCCAAGAGCACCGTACGCTCGATCGGGAGCTCGGTGGGCCGCCAGATCGTCCGCGGCGTATTGGGATCGATCCTGGGAGGCGGGCGGAGATAGATTTTTATTCTTTCTGAGCCCGCCGGCTGAACTGGCTGAAGACGCATACAAAGAACGACGGAGACTTGTCGTCCCTCAGCAACCCCTTTTAAAGAATATCCGTGCCTTCATGGAAACAGGACGCTCGGGCTTTTGAGAAAAGCGTCGGGCCGAAGCCTCAGTCCATGAGAAAAAAGTGGTCGCCGGATCGTTATCAGATGTGGACGAGCTTTCGTCGTCGAGGCATTAAGAACACATGGACCGCCCGTATCCCGAAGTTTCCCTGATCGGAAAAAGCGAGGCCTTGAGGCAGATCCAGAGTCTTATCGCCAGAGTCAAGGACCTTGATGCGCCGGTCTTTATTTCCGGAGAAAGCGGCACCGGCAAGGAGCTCATCGCCAGGGCCATCCATTTCCGGGGCATCCGCGGCCATGGCCAGTTTGTGGCGGTCAACTGCGGAGCGATCCCCGAGCCTCTGCTGGAAAGCGAGCTGTTCGGTTATGCCCGGGGGGCCTTTACAGGGGCCCTGCGCGATAGAGCCGGCCTGGTCGAGGAGGCGGACGCTGGGACGTTCTTCCTGGATGAGGTCGGGGACCTCTCCCTCCCGCTCCAGGCCAAGCTGCTGCGACTGCTCCAGGAAAAGGAGATCCGAAGGATCGGCGAGAACCGGACGCGCAGCGTGGACGCCCGGTTTATCAGCGCTACCAATAAGGATATCGAAGAAGAAGTTGAGTCCGGCCGTTTCCGCGAGGATCTGTACTACCGGCTGCGCATCATCACCATCGACATTCCTCCGCTCCGGGAGCGGAAGGACGACCTGATCGTCCTCATGGATTATTTCATCGAGAAATACAGCCGGGAGATAAGGCGCGACCGGGTCTTTTTTTCTCCCCGCGTCCAGGAGTTGTTCTTCCATTATCCGTGGCCGGGAAATGTCCGGGAGCTGCAGAACGAGATCCAGAGGTGCATCATTTTGTCCGGAGGAGAGGAATTGGTGAGAGAAGAGCACGTCTCGGCCAAGATCAATCCCCGGCGGGAGACGGCGGCCGGCTCTCCCTTTAATTTTTTCGAGGCCAAAGCGGAGTTCGTCCGGCGGTTCCTGAACCAAGCCCTGCTGCGCGCCAATTTCAACAAGGCCAGGACCGCCGAAGAGATCGGCCTGTCGAGGCAGGGCCTGTTCAAGCTGATGAAAAAATACAAGATCGAGGTCTCTCCGAACTCCAAGAACTAAAGGAGAGACCGTTTGTATAAAGAAGGGACCGTTTCATCGGTCCCTTCATTTTTATCCGGATTTCTGGTAGATTTGAGGAGATGAGCAACGATCGGGAAAAAACCTTTGAAGTCACCTGCCCGTGCTGCCAGGCAACACTCTGGGTGGATCCATCGGCGCGGAGTGTGATCAAGTCCGAGAAGGCCGCCAGAAAAAAAGAGTCGCTGGACGATCTCCTCCTGAAGGAGAAGAAGAAAAAGGAGGCGTTCGAGAGCAAATTCGAAGCGACGGCCGAGATCGAGAAGCAGAAACGGCAAAAAGCCAAAGAAAAGTTCGAGAAAGCCTTCGACAAGCTGGATGAGACGGATTAGTTAGCCGGCCATGACCATCCGATCAATATCCGCGGCGCGGCTTCAGCTTCCCGCCTGTGTTTCATCCTCCCGGACCTTGGGGGCCATGGTGAAGTTCGTCGCCCCATAGAGGGCCAGGATGAAGATAGCCGCATAGTTGGCGATCGCCCAGGGCGAATAGGAAACGACCTGGACGCCCAGCACTCCTGTGATATAGACTCCGGCCATGCTCCAGGGAATGAGAGGGACGATGATGCCTCCGCATTCGTCGATAATCCGGGACAGGTTTTTTGCGGCCAGGCCTTTTTTCTTGTAGGCGGGCGAGAGAAGGTCCCCCGGGAGAATCACCGCCAGATAGGAGCTCCCCGTGACCAAGGCCGTCACGACGCAGGAGCCGATGGTCACGTCGACAAGACTCCCCACTGTTTTCGCCAGTTTCATGACCCGGTCGAGGATGACGGAAAGCATGCCCGTCTTCTGCATAATGCCGCCAAAGCTGAAAGCTGTAAAGGCGACGAGTTGGGTTTCCATCATGCTCATCAAGCCACCCCGTGATAACAGCTTGTCAACAGCTTCGACTCCCGTGTGGGCGGGATAGCCGGAGTTCACGGCCTGGGCGACCAGCAGAACGGACTCTTTCTGAAAGATCACGGCCAGGACGCCGGCGATCAGCGAAGACACGAGCATGCCGGGGATGGTCGGCCTTTTGGTGAAGGCCATATAGAAGACGAGCAGCATGGGCAGGAGGAGAAGCACGTTGAACCTGAAATTTTTCTTGAGCGTTTCCAGGATAAGGGTCATGGTCTCGGATTCGACCGTGCTCGCTTGGTATCTCAGCCCTATGAAAAAATAGACCAGCAGGCTGAGGAGCCAGCCCGGGACGGCCGACCACATCATATGCTTGATATGGTCAAAGAGGTTGGCCCCGGCTGTCACCGCCGCCAAATTCGGGATATCGGAAAAAGGCGACATCTTGTCGCCGAAATAGGCCCCGGCCACGATCGCTCCGGCCGCCGGCCCCAGGGGAATGCCGAGCCCCATGGCGATGCCCATAAAGGCCACGCCGATTGTTCCGATCGTTCCCCATGAGGTTCCCGTGGCCACGGCGGTGATGCTCGAGACGAGGCAGGCCGTGAACAGGAAGAATTTCGGGGAGATGAGCTTCAGCCCGTAGTAAATGACCATCGGGATCGTGCCGCTGGCCATCCAGGCGCCGATCAGGATGCCGACTGTCAGCATGATCAGGATGGCCGGCATGGCTTTATGGATGCTGTCCACGATCCCCTGCTGCATATCTTTCCAGTCGAAGCGAAGGATGAGGCCCAAGCAGCCTGTCAGAAAGGCCGCGGCCACGAGCAAAACTTGGGGCCGGATTTTGTAGATGCCGTATCCCACGCCAAGGAGCAAACCCATGGCCATGATGGGCAGCAAGGCCACCGCAAGAGAAGGAGTTTTTTTCGCCGGTCCCTTTTCCTTTTTATCAGTTTCCATGGTTCCCCCTTTAAGAGGCGCTGAATGTGCTCCGGGCCAGGAGACGGCCGTCGGCCATCATGAGCCGGCCTTTTGCGATGACGTCCGTCAAGTGATGCTCTCTGTCGAGCAGGATGAGATCCGCGTCTTTTCCAGCGGCGATGGCGCCCTTGCCGCCGAGCTTGTAAAACCGGGCCGGGTTGGCCGAAAAAAGCTCGGCCGCTTGCTCGACACCCAGGATCTTTCTCCGGATCAGGGACCGGAATTTTGCGAAGAGCGTTTTTTGAGTGGCGATGGTCAGCCGGACGAGGTTCCCCAGCTTGTCGAAAACCGGAAGGCTGCCGTGGCTGTCCGAGCTGACGGTGACATGGCTAAGGGGGGCATTCTTTTCAAGACAACGGAGAATGGAGGTTTCTACGCTCACATCCGAGTCGCTTTCCTCTTCCGGATCCACGCCGGCCGTCAGGTCCATATATCCGCCGGCCAGCACGTAATTCACGGCCTCTTCGAGTAACCGGCGGTTGCGGTTGACGTGGGTGGGAATGACTTGGCTGGCCGGGATCTCGGTCTCCTTGATCAGCCGGAATAGGAACTCAAGCCCTCGGTGCCCGTCTCCCAAGTGGAGATGGAGCACGCCGGCCTTTCCACCGAGCATCCCGCCGACGCGGCATTCGGCGGCGAGCCGGGCGATCTCCTCGAAAGTGGGTTGAGAGGAGCGGTGGTCGGAAATCGCGATCTCGCCGGCGCCGATGACCTTGTCGATGAGGACCAGGTCCGACCGGAGGCTGCCGGTGATGGTCTTCACGGGAATCTCATACGATCCGGAATAGATAGAGGTCGTGACGCCTTCGATCTCTAAAGCCCGGGCTTTGGCCAAGAGGGATTCCATATGGCGAGTGATGCCGTCTGTGCCCAAACAGCCGATAAGCGTCGTCACGCCGCTGGATATGATATCCTCGATGGCGATTTCGGGCGCGCGCGTCGACGGCCCCCCCTCTCCGCCCCCGCCCAGGATGTGGACGTGGCTATCGATGAGCCCGGGAAGAACGATCTTGTCTCCGGCCTCGATCGCCCGGACTTCGACCCCCTGGATCTTTATCGAATCCGGCTCGGCGACGGCGGCGACTTTCTCTCCCGAGAGCAGGATGTCTTTTTTCCCGAGAGGCTGGGGCGAAAAAACCGATCCCTGTCGGATGAGCGTAATCACGGCTTCCTCCTTCCACAAAAACGTTTAGAGGTAAGTTATCATGACTGTTTTCCCTTGACAAGGACTTAGGAGTCCTAGGTCGGGGAACTGTCACGTAGGTAGCTCCGTTTAGATATTTTCGAGGAGGCGTGGGAATATCCCCGGCCCCCATAGCGGAGGGGGGCCCCGACGGCTTTTCGACGGGGGGAACCGACGGGGCTGGTTCCCTAGGGGGCCGGGGGGATTCCCACGCCTCTTCGAAATCATGTATAAGGAGATACGTCCAGCTTTCACCGAAATTTCCCTTGATCGGGGCATGCCTGGAATTATTCCGGGCTTTAGGATAAAATAAGATCCGCCATGGCCAGCTATGAAGAAGAGCTCGAAAAATACGGGCCGTTCGCCCGGAAAACCAGCACCGTCGCCCTGCTCGGCAAAAAATTGCTGGTCTACGGACAGGACAATTTCGTCAAAAAAGGCCCCGCCATAATCGTCGGGAATCATTGCGGGACCTACAAGGATGTCGCCGTCGTTTGCAAGGTCGTGCCCTGGCCGTTTTTTTTCACGGCCAACAGGGAGATCTTCTCAAAAAGCGAGTTCAACTATCTCGTCCGGAAACACCTCCATCTCTATCTCGGGAATTTCGGCCTTCTTCTCAATTTTTTTCTAAACCCCTATAAATCGCTTTTTGTCCAGTACATCTCCTCCAATATCGCGAAAGTCGGGACGATTCCTGTGGATATCTACGTCCATGGCAAGCGCGAGGCGATCGAGCGCTGCCAGGAATACCTCAAAAAAGGCCGGGTCCTCATCGCCCTTCAGGGGCATGGGCGGATTGTGGCCAAGGACCCGAATCCCTACGTCACGCCTTTCGGCCGGGGGATTTCGATCATCTCCTACAACATGGTCAAACAGGAAGGGATCGCCGTTCCCGTCACTCCCATGGCCATGTATGGGACGCATCGTCCTTTTATCACTCCGGCCAAGATCCATGTGAATGTCGGCCGGCCCATGTTTATCACCGATCATTGGCTGGACGGCTTCGAGGAGACGGTCGAGCGTTTCAAAAAGGCTCTGGAGGCCAAGGTCAACGAGCTTTTTTTGGAGCTGATCCGAAAATAAGGCTTGTCCTCTCGACAATCCCTTCCCAGGCGCTTCGGGCGCCGCAAGGCAACATCCGCGCCGCCCATCTCATATCTTTATCATGGAAAGGAAGATCCCGGTTTCCAAAACGGGAAGAAACCTAAAATTACCGATAGAAATGGAAAGTTGTTGCTCCTCGCGATGACCGGCTCTATCGGCAATTTTGGAAGAAATTGCATTCTTGAGGTTTCCTCAATAGAATAATGCCAGGGAGTGAAGGCGCTATGAAACATAAGCCTATCTGGATCGTCTTTTTGATTTTAGTGATTTCTGCGTCCTGTGCCCGGACGGACAAGGGTCCGGCCATCTATCTTTCGAAAAGCGCGTCCACGTTTGAATCGATCGGGGCCGCCGAATTGCGCCGGTATCTCTATCTCTTGACCGGCCGGCTTGCGCCTTTGATCAAGATCGATTCCCTGGCCGAGCTCAAAGATCCCGGCATCATCGTCGACCGGAAAGGAAGGCTGCTCCGCCAAGCCGGAGAAAAGGCGGGCTCGGTCGAGAAAGTCCCCCTCGATAAATTCCCAGAGCTTTATCCCGAGGATTATTGGCTGAAGACTTTCCACTCAGGCAAGACAGCCCATTTGATGATTGCCGGGGGCGACGGGCCGGGCATGCTCTACGGAATATATGCCTTTGTCGAAAAGTTCGGGGTCCGGTTCTATCTTGAAGGAGACGTTGTTCCCGAGGAAAAAATCAATTTCAAGATTCCCACACTGGACGAAACCGGACGCCCGCTGTTCAAGCTAAGAGGCATCCAGCCTTTTCATGATTTTGCCGAAGGCCCTGACTGGTGGAATGAGGAGACGTATAAGGCGATCCTTGGCCAGCTTCCAAAGCTGGGCATGAATTTTTTCGGCCTTCACACATATCCGGAGGGAGGGCCGAACGCGGAGCCGACGGTCTGGATCGGAGTTCCCGACGACCTGAACAACGACGGGCGCGTCAACCACAGCTATCCATCGAGCTATCAGAACACGCTGAGGGTCAATCCGGGATCGCACAACTGGGGCTATCAGGCAAAAAAAACCAGTGATTTTCATTTTGGCGCATCCGAGCTTTTCGAGATGGACGGCTACGGCGTGGATATTATGGAAGGCCTGATGCCGGAGCCGAAGACCCCCGAGCAGTCGAACGAGCTGTTCAACCGGACGGCGGCAATGCTTCGCGGCGCCTTCTCTTTCGGCAAGCTCCTGGGAGTCCAGACCTGTGTCGGGACGGAAACGCCTCTGACCATTCCCGCCCTTGTCCAGGAGCGCCTGAAGAAGGTGGGAAAGAATCCCAAGGATCCCCGGGTCGTCCAGGAACTTTATAAAGGGATCTTCCAGCGGATCTCAAGCGCCTACCCCATTGACTATTATTGGTTCTGGACCAACGAAGGATGGACATGGTCCGATGCGACGAGCGAAGCGGTCAAGGCCGTAACAACAGACCTGGAAATGGCCGTCCGGGCGGCGGAGGATCTGGGCTATCCATTCAACTTGGCGACGTGCGGCTGGGTGCTGGGCCCGCCGAGCAACCGGACGCTTTTCGACCAGGTTCTGCCGAAAAAAGTGGCCGCCAGCTGCATCAACCGGGAAGTGGGGAAAGCGCCCGTGGACCCAAATTTTGCCAGGATCGACGGCCGCTCCAGATGGGCGATTCCCTGGCTCGAGGATGATCCGTCGCTCACCTCACCCCAGCTCTGGGTCGGCCGGATGCGCCGCGATGCCGCGGATGCGCTGAAATACGGCTGCGACGGATTGATGGGGATCCTTTGGCGGACGCGGATTTTGTCGGCGAACACGCTGGCCCTGGCCAAGGCCGCCTGGGACCAGAGCTGGAACACGATGCCGGCCCGTTTGGCCGACCTGGTCGGCCCCCTGAACGGCCAGTATATGACCTTCACGGACAAGCCGATTGCCGGAACGAACGAAGAGGCCGTTTACAAAGACATCCGGGACCGGGTCTATGCCTATCATGTTCCCGTTCCAGACGGGACTTACACGGTCACCTTGAAATTCTGCGAGGGGGAATTCGACAAGCGAGGCGCTCGCATGTTCGATATCCTGATCCAGGGGAGCAAGGCGGCCGAGAAAGTGGACATTTATGAACGAGCAGGCAGATACAAGGCCCTGGACCTCTCATTTAAGAACGTCAGAGCGGC
>JAPKZH010000080.1 GCA_026393905.1 Candidatus Aminicenantota bacterium | reverse complement strand
TTCAGTGAAGCCAACTTCTCTTTGAGGTAATGATCGATGTTCTTGAAGCCCAGAAAATAAGGATCCTCACTTTGGGTCAGCTGCGGTTTGTATCCATTTTTCATCAGCTCAAGGGCCATGGCCTCGGCATAGACGGCCGTTCCCTCCATGAGGTCGTCTTCGGACTCCTGATTCTGCTCAGCCTCGGTCAGGCTCCTGCGCTTGAGCATCCGCGCCGCCAGAAAATCCTTGAGATATTCTTTAGCCTTATCCGCGGCCGACTCCAAGTAGGCTTTTTCCAGGGCCATCCCCTCGACCTCGGCATAGACGGCGTAGTTGGCGTCGGTGTTGGCCCGGAGGTTCCCATAGCGATAGCGATAGACCTCCCTCTGGAAGCAGTGAAAGAGCTCATGGATATCTATAAGAATTTGATTCTCGGAGGCCGTTCTCAACTCTTTCGGCACAGGCTCAGTGGCTCCCGCCTTGGCTTCTTTCTTCGGTTCCTCCATGGAAATCGGTCCGATGCGCAGGTCGACGATCTCGATCGGCTTGTCCTTGCCGAAGGGGAGAATACCGCCGCCTCCGCTCAGGGGCTGCTTCAGCTCCAGGGGAATTTCCTTGCGGCGGTCCACATAGATCTTCTTGCCCCTCGGCTCCACCCCGGGCACGAGCTCAAACCCATCGGTGGGGCTGGGATGGCCGACGAGCAATTGAATGCCATTGGGATAGCTGATGCGGAACGGGACGTTCGCGGAGTTTTTCCACCCCGGCCAGATTTTTCCGGCAAACTGGTCCAGGATGTTCCAGGTCTCCTCGATCCGCTTCAGGTCGGTCTTCATATAATCGGGCAGGGTGTATTGGGCAAAAAGCGATAAGGAGGTCGCGATGAAGAAGCTTAAAAGAACGAGTCCAATCCGTTTGGCTATTTCTTTGTTCATGGCGTTCTCCTCAGCGGGCATAAAGCTCTTCTCTAGTCTTGACCTTCTGCATCCCTTCAGGGACCTCATAGATGTTCGGTGGGGGCGGCGCGATTTCCACTTTCACCAATTTGGTGACCATGACGATGGTTGGAGCAATCGGAGGCTCGGAGGTATAGACGCTCTTAACGACAAAGCCGCTTTTCAACTCCGGTATCTCCTCGTAAGTCTTCAGCCACTGGGCATCCAGGTTTGGCTTGGTCACCAAGTCATAGTAGCGTTTGAAGTTGATGGGCACGTCCTCCGACACCCACATCTCGCGGACTTCTTCGGCATAATCGGCATCCCCTTGGGCAACGATTTTCCGGCATTTTCTGCCGTCTAAAGTCTCCGTCTCAGCGGCTTTCTTGATCGTCCAGCCGTAGGAGGGCTCGTAGTTGAAGCCGTATTCCTGGATCCTGAAGGGCTTTTCCTCTTGGGGCTTTGGCCCGGAAGGCGCGCTCAAATCTTCCTCGAGATACTTCTTCAGGGGGACGATGATGGTCCATCGTTTTTTCAAATCGTAACGCGTAATGATGATGACAACGCCGTCCTTGATACAGACTTTATCTTCCCCCATCCATACTTCTGAGGGCCGCGGCGGCGTGGTTCGTCCCATGTAAGTCCTGCTGGATTCCTGGACGATATGGTCATCAGCCAGAGCCACCGCCGCGGGAAGACAAATAAGGAGTAAGGCAAAAGACCAAAAAATCTGGCAAGCTTTCATGTTACCCTCCTTCTCATACATCTTTGGATAATATCATATCCTTCCTTACCGAACTTTCAGGAAAATAGGATCGTCCCCTTTTTTGGCTACTAAAATAGGACCGTCCTCAATATTCCGTCCCCAATTACCGGTGTTTGCTGATCGATAAATCTGCGACCCAGATATCGCTTTCGTATTTCGCTAACGTGAAATAAAAGCGCTCCCCATCGGTCGCGAACTCCTCGCGACTGGACTGTCTCGTGGGGTCGTCGAATCTGACTAAAAGTTTTGGTTTTCCTCCCGATACCGGAACCGACCAGAAACTCGCGTGCTGCTCCGCGTCATAGGCTATATAATAAATTGTCCGGCCGTCCTTCGACCAGGCCGGAAACGAGGGAACGGGCAGAAGGGCAGGATCCTTGCTTTCGACAAGCGTCCGGGGTTCGCCTCCCTCCGCCGGGATCACGCGCAGACTGACACCTGAGATATAGGCAATGAACCTGCCGTCAGGAGACCACTTGCCGGTCTCGCCTCCATCGAAAGTCAACTGTCGCGGCGCCTGCCAACTTGAATCCTTATTTTTTCGCGAGAGCACATAAAGCTCCTGACGGCCGGATTTATCAGAGTAAAAAACCAGCTGCAAGCCGTCCGGAGACCAGTCAGGATACCGTTCTTGGGCCGGATCCTCGGTCAGCTGCCGGACTTTTCCCCCATCCGCGGCCATCAAAAAGAGGTCCCGGTTTCCTTTTCTGAACGAATAAAAAGCGATCTCCTTTCCGTCCGGCGACCAAGCCGGAAGACAATCGTCGCTGGGGTCATTCGTGAGCTGTTCAGGCTCTCCTCCGCCGACCGGTATTTTATAGATGTCCTGATTTCCACTCAAACTGGAGTCGTTGACCAGCCACTTGCCGTCGGGAGAGACATCAATACCCTCTATTGCCTGATTGCCCGTGGTCACCGGCTGTGCTTCGGAAATCGAGATCGGCTTGTCTTTTGGTATTCTGATCGACCAGATGTTTGCCGTATGCGTAAATTCGGAATAAGCTAACTTGTCACCGGCCGAGGAAAGCGTTATCGTATGGGCATTGAGGCCAGTTGTCAGACGCACGGAAGGCCCCACAGGCTTCCCTTGAGAATCAAGTGAGGCGAGATACACATCCCGGCCTCCCTTCTCGTTCGAAACATAAAGAAGATGTCTCCCGTCGGGCATCCAGGCCGGGCTGACATTCAGAGATTTGTCATCGGTCACGCGGACCGGATTCCCGCCTTTTGCCGATGCCACCCAAACCGAACACGGGGCAATATTGCCAAGAAACGGTGAACCAAATACAAAACCCGAATTTCCTGAAACATAAGCGATTTTTGATCCATCAAGCGACCAGGCTAAAGAATGCGGTTCGTACGCTTCGGCGGTTTTGGCGGGTTCGCCTCCATCCAATGGACGGACCCAAATGTTCAGATAAGATTCTTTCCCCAAATCAACATAACTGATTTGCTTACTGTCCGGAGACCAGGCAGGACTCCGAACCGTATGCCCCGGCGATGGCTCATTCAACTTTTTGGGGATGCCGCCGAGAGCCGGCACAACATAGATCGAACCCTGCGATTGAAAAGCGATCTGTGTCCCGTCGGGCGACCATCGCGGCCACCGGTAATCTCCAGGCAGGGACGCCGTAGGGGGGATTGGCCGTCCTCCTGCTATCTGTCGGACATACAGGGACATTTTGCCGACAATACCTGCCGCATAGGCGATCATCTTTCCGTCGGGCGATATGGCCGGGTCGATTTCCAGGCCGGGATCGTGAGTGATCCGCTGCGTCCGGCCGATTTTAACCTCGAATATCTCCGGGCCGGCGCGGAAAAGAAAGTAGGCCGCGACAAGCAAGAGGACAATAAGAATGGATGCCGGGACGACAAGCTTTTTCAAACTGAGCTTAACCGTTATCTCTTTTGAGGTCATCGGCTTTCGTTTAGGAATGGCCCGCTCAGCGACGGGTATGCCTTTTTCGATTTTTTCGAGGTCCGAACGCAGCTCCTCAGCCGTCTGATACCTTTTCTCCTTGCCCTTCTCCAAGCATTTGAGGACGAGCCTGCTCAGGCCCTCGGGAATCTGAGGATTGATCTCTCTTGGATCCCCGGGAATCTCGCCCTTATGTTTCATCCCGACGGCAAAGGGCGTATCCCCCTCGAACGGCACCCGGCCGGTCAGCATCTCATAGAGGATAATGCCCAGGGAATAAATATCCGAGCGCTGGTCGATGTCTTTGCCCTCAACCTGCTCGGGAGACATGTATTCGGGCGTCCCGATGATCGTTCCCGCGCCGGTCAGGCCCTTCGCTTCTACGGAGCGCGCGATCCCAAAATCCATGATCCGGACATTGCCATCGCGGTCGATCATGATGTTCGACGGTTTG
>JAPKZH010000176.1 GCA_026393905.1 Candidatus Aminicenantota bacterium | reverse complement strand
AAGCCGGCCAGGCCGCTCAGGCGGCGCCGGCTCCTATAAAAATCGGTGTCAAGCCGACGATCCTCTTTGTCGAAGAAAACAAAATCCTCAAGCAGCGGCTGGATGTCGAGATCGTGAACTCCGGGCCGGAGACTTCCGGCGAGCTTCTCGTTAAGACCCCCCAGGTCTCGTTCAGTCTGGCACTCGAAAAAATCGCGGCGGGAAAGAACGTCATTCCGGTCTATGTTCCCGACATCCAAAAACCATCCAAGGCTTCCTTCACCTTGAAGGTCGGGAAGGAAATAATCAAGCACGAAATTCAGCTCCAGCCCGGGAAAAAATGGACCCTCTACCTGCTCCCTCATTCGCATACCGACATCGGCTACACCGACCTCCAAACGCGGGTGGCCAAGAACCATATGGACTACCTGGATTCTGTGATCGATTTCTGCAAGGCTACAGATGATTATCCCGATGAGGCCAAATTCCGCTGGAACATCGAGGTTTCCTGGAGCCTCCAGAATTACATCAAGAACCGGCCTGAGGCGAGGGTCCGCGAGCTCATCGACCTCCTGAAATCAGGCCGCATCGAGCTTTCCGCCTGGTACCTCCAGCTCTCCGACTGCTTTTCCCACGAGGAGCTTATCCGGGCCGTTCTTTATGCCAAAGAGCTCAGCCGGATATACGGTTTTCCGCTCCAGAGCGCCATGAACAATGACGTGACCGGGTTCAGTTGGGCCGTGCCCCAAATCCTCAGCCAGATCTGGGTCAGATATTTCACGACCGGTATTAACGAGGATAGGTCGCGGGCGCCGCTCCGCCGCCCTAATCCTTTTTACTGGCAGTCTCCCGACGGCAGCAGGATTCTCCACTGGAACGGCGAACACTATCTATTTGCCAACTACGAACTCCTGATCCACGAAGGCTACGAGAAGAGCTTTCCAAAGGTCATGGATTATCTCGGCAAGCTCGAGGCGCGCGGCGACTATCCGTATGATACGATCGCCTTTCACATCAGCGGCTATGTCACGGACAACTGCCCTCCCAAGAAAGAGCTTTCGGACAGGGTCCGGGAATGGAACAACCGCTGGGCCTATCCGAAGATGAGGCTGGCCACGATGGGGGAGTTCTTCACGGCCTTCGAGAAGAAATATGCCAAAGAGATCCCCACCTATAAGCTCGGCTGGCCGGATTTTTGGACCGACGGCGTGGCTTCGACCTCTTTCGAGACGGGCATCAATCGCCAGGCCCATAATGAACTCGTCTCCGCCGAAAAATGGGCTTTCGTGGCAAGCCTCATGAACAAAGATTTCAACTTCCCCCAGAGCGAGATCAGCGAGGGCTACACCAACACGATGCTTTACGACGAGCACACCTGGGGCGCCTGGAACTCGATCAGCGACCCTGAATCCGAATTTGCCCGCAGCCAGTGGACGATCAAGTCGAGCTTCGCCTATACGGCTAGGGAGATCGCCAGGACGGTCACGAGCAGGAGCATTCAGGCGCTCAGCCAAAATATTCCCGCGGCCGAAAAATATGCATTCGCCGTCTTTAATCCCTTATCCTGGGAACGAACCGACACCGTGAAGATTACGCTCCCGCCGCCGCTGCGCGATAAAAAAGGAAATTTCGCCCTCATCGATAAAAGGACCGGCGGCGAAGTCGGCTTCCAGCTCCTGGATCAAAATACGCTGATTTTTATCGCCCAGAACGTCCCCTCTATCGGATATGCCGTCTTCACGATCGT
>JAPKZH010000538.1 GCA_026393905.1 Candidatus Aminicenantota bacterium | reverse complement strand
CCGGGGAGCGGGGTCTTTTCCTCCAAAACACGCTTGTACCGCCGGCGAATGACTTCTTCCAGGCCGGCCACGTCGTTCGGACCTTCGACGGTCTTGACTTTGAACTTCCGGTAGCCGTCGGTACACGGCCGGCCGCCGTCCAACGTCACGAGCGAGGCCACCGTCTCCGCGCCGCCGGTGTTCGAGACATCGAATACTTCGAGGCGGACCGGCAAAGTTTCGAGCCCCAAGGCTTTTTTCAGCTCCATGAGCGGTGCCAGGTCCTCGACCCTTTTCTGCAACAAGTTCTCTGCGTTCCGGGAGGCCAAATCGATCAAACTTTTATACTTGCCGCGGACGGGGACGGCCAGGGCGACCTTCCTCTTGGCTCTGGCGGAAAGCCATTCAAAAAGATCGCGTTTTTCGGCAGGCTCGAAGGGAAGAAGGAGCTTTTCGGGGAGGCTCGTCTCTTCCTGATAAAAGGACCGTATGAAGTCCGAAAGAACCCTGGCGCCCGGAATGCTTTCATCGTCCTCGAAGAAAAATTCCCGGGATTCGATGACCTTGCCTTTGCGCATGATGAAGACATCAACGGCATAATAATGAAGGGCGTGGGCATAGCCGAAAATATCCAGGTTTTCACGCTTGACGGAAATCAGCTTGGGCTTGACCTTGATGTTCTCCAGGATCCGGATGAGGTCCCGCCAACGGACCGCCTCCTCGAAATCTTGGCTTTTGGCGGCCAATCTCATTTTCTCCTCAAGAATCTCCGCCAACTCTTCGGTTTTCCCCTCTAAAAGAAGGAGGGCGTTGCCGACGCTCTCCTTATAGTCCGCCTCGGAAATAAGCCCGACGCAGGGCGCCGAGCAGAGCCCGAGGTCATATTCCAGGCAGGGCCTTGTCCTTTTTCCGGGAACGGCCTCCTGGCAATTTCGCACCCGGAAGTATTTGTTGATCAAATGAATGATCTTCCGGGCTTCATGGGCAGGGCTGAACGGCCCGAAATACTTAGCCCCGTTCTCGATGACCTTGCGGCTGAAATAGATTCCCGGAAACCGCTCCCGCACCGTCAGCTTCAAATAGGGAAAGCTTTTATCATCCTTGAGCCGCAGGTTGAATTTCGGCTGGTGCTGCTGGATGAAGTTGTTTTCGAGGAAGGCGGCCTCGCGCTCGGAATCGGTCAGGATGTAATCGATGTCCGCCGTCTCGGTCAGGATGTTCTGAATTTTCGGGTCGGACGTGGGCTGAAAATAGGATTTGACCCGGTCGCTGAGCAGCCGGGCCTTGCCGATGTAGATCACCTCGCCCGCGGCGTTCTTAAAAAAGTAGATGCCGGGCTTTTTGGGGAGGATGGTCAGTTTCTGTTTTATCAGCTTTTCCATTGGCCGTTCTTCTCTTGAAAGACGGGGACACGTACCTGAGGTACATGTCCCATTTATTATAGCTCAAGCTCCAATTCGCGCTTCTTCAGCTTGACGATCTCGTCGCGCAGCTTGGCCGCCTTTTCGAATTCCAGGTTTTTGGCGGCGTCCTTCATCCATTTCTCCAGCTGATCGATCTTTTCCTTGCGCTTCTGCGGCGAAAGATAAAATTCTTTGTCCTCGGCGATGCGGGTGTAGTCCAGGTAATCCCGTTCATAGACGCTGGTCAGGACTTCATCGATCCGCTTCCGGATCGACTGGGGCGTGATGTTGTTCTTCACGTTATAATCCTGCTGGATCTTCCGCCGGCGGTTGGTCTCGGCGATGGCCTGTTTCATCGAGCCGGTGATCGTGTCCGCATACAGGATCGCCCTGCCGTTGACGTTCCGCGCCGCCCGCCCGAAGGTCTGGATCAGGGAGCTGGCCGAGCGGAGGAAACCTTCCTTGTCCGCATCCAGAATGGCGACCAGGGAAACTTCCGGAAGGTCCAAGCCCTCCCTGAGGAGGTTGATCCCGACCAGCGCGTCAAACTGCCCCTTCCTCAAATCCCTCAGGATCTTCACCCGGTCCAGGGTTTCGATCTCGGAATGGAGGTAGCGGACGCGGAGGCCGAGCTCATGATAATGGCGGGTCAGATCCTCGGCCATTCGCTTGGTCAGCGTCGTGACCAGGGTCCTTTCATCCTTCTCGGCCCGGACCTGGATCTCCTTCAAGAGGTTATCGACCTGGCCTTTGACCGGCCGGACTTCGATTTCCGGGTCGGTCAGCCCCGTCGGCCGGATGATCTGTTCGACGACCTGCTTTCCGGCCTTCTTGAGCTCATAGGAGGCCGGCGTGGCCGAGACGTAAAGGACCTGGTTGACCCGGCCTTCGAACTCCTGGAAATTGAGAGGGCGGTTGTCGAGGGCCGACGGCAGGCGGAAGCCGTGCTCGATGAGCGTCTGCTTCCTCGACCTGTCGCCGTGGTACATCCCGCCGATTTGAGGGACGGTCGCATGGGATTCATCGATGATGATCAAAAAGTCCCGGGGGAAGTAATCCAGCAGCGTGTAGGGCGGTTCTCCCGGCCGTCGCCGGCTGAGGTAGAGCGAGTAGTTTTCGATGCCCGGACAATAGCCGAATTCCCTGAGCATGTCCAGGTCGTAGAGCGTCCGCTCCTCGATCCTCTCGGCCTCGATGATCTTTCCCTGGCTCTTGAAGAAAGCGATACGTCCCTCCAGCTCTTTTTCGATGCCCAGGACGGCCGTGTCGAGAATGGCCTTCGGCGTTGAGAAAAACGTTCGCGGGTGGATGATGATCTTTTCGAAGACGTTCAGCGTTTTCCCGAGAAGAGGATCGATGGAGGAGATCCTTCCGACATGGTCCTCGCCAAGCTCGATGCGGAAGGCAGAATCTTCGTAGGAAGGAAAGATCTCGATAATGTCGCCGCGAACCCGGAAGCTTCCCCTTTTGAAATCGGCTTCCTGGCGCTCATACTGGATCTCGACGAGGTTCTTGAGGATCTGCTTCCGGGAAATCTTCTGGCCGGCGGCCAGGCTGAAGCTCATGGAATAGTAGGTGTCCGGGGCGCCGATGCCGTAGATGCAGGAGACGGAGGCGACGATGATCACGTCGCGCCGGGCAAACAGGGAGTTCGTCGCGCACAGCCGCATCCGGTCGATCTCGTCGTTGATCGTGGCCTCCTTGGCGATGTAGGTGTTGGACGAGGCGATATAGGCCTCGGGCTGGTAGTAGTCGTAATAGCTGACAAAATATTCGACCGCATTGCCGGGGAAGAACCGGCGGAATTCCTGATAGAGCTGGGCGGCCAGGGTTTTATTGTGGGAGATGACGAGCGCCGGCCGGTTGGCTTTTTCGATGATATTGGCCATGGTGAACGTCTTACCGGAGCCGGTCACCCCCATCAAAACCTGGTGCCGGAGACCGTCGTCCCAGCCTGCGGCCAAGGCTTCGATGGCCTGGACCTGGTCGCCCTTGGCTGAAAATTCCGAGCGGAGTCTGAAGGTATCCATCGGCCCAATTATATACCAAGAAAGGCGTTGAAAAGTTTCTTCTATCATATTAAACTAAAAAGGATAAAAATTAGGAGGATGCATGAGAAAAACTATTGTCTGGGCATGCGCGTTATTAGCGCTGGGCGTTTTTCTGGCCGCGGCTGGCTTTTCCAGCGCCCAGGAAAAGCCCCGGATCGGCGTTTTGAGATTCACTAATCAAACCAGCGCCGGATGGTGGAGTGCTTCGGTCGGTCAGGAGCTATCGGATATGCTCGCCTCGGAACTTGTCAGCACAAAAGCTTTCCAGGTCTTGGAGCGGAAGGAAATCGACGCCGTCTTGGGCGAGCAGGACTTGGGCGCCTCGGACCGCGTCAGCGAGGCGACAAAGGTCCAGATGAAGAGGCTAAAGGGCGCCCAGTTTCTGGTGGCGGCGACGGTCGCTTCTTATGATGAATCGACCAAGGGCAAAAGCGGCGGCATCAGCGTCGGCGGCCTTAGCCTCGGCGGGTCGAAAGAAAAAACATATGTTGCTGTCGACCTCAAAATCATCAACACGGAGACCGGAGAGATCGTCGATGCCCGGACGATTGAAGCCGAAGCCAAAGGAATCGGGCTTGAAGGCGGCCTCTCGATCAGAAACGTTTCCCTGCGCGCCGGCGGCTTTGACCGGACTCCGGCCGGAAAAGCGATCCGCGCCTGCGTCCTTTACCTCTCGGAGTATCTGGAATGCTCCATGGCCAGGGGCAAAGACGATCGTTGTATGAAGAAATGGGATGAGATGGAGCAGAAGAGAAAAGAGCGCACCAAGGGCGTGATCGACATCAAGTAGACTCGGAAAGTCCGAACAAGATTTCATTCGAAAGAAAGGGAGACGGCTAGGCGTTCCCCTTTCTTATTTTGATGCTGCCTTTGAATTGGGCGCCGTCCAGGACCGAGACCTTGGCCGCCGTGATATCGCCCTTCATCCTGCCCGACGAGGAGACCTGGACTTTCCCGGAAGCCAGGATGCTTCCCGTCAGGTTTCCGTTCAAGATGACATTGACGGCGGCGATCTCCGCTTCCACCTGGGCTCCGGCTTCGATAAAAAGGCTGTGCTTCGGCAGCTGAATCTTGCCCTTGAAGGTGCCCTTGACGACAAGGTCTTCTTGGCCGGCGAGCTCGCCGCTCGCGACGATGGTCGGACCCAGCATCGTCGCTTTTTCAGGAACAGGATTCCAGGATTTTTCGGCAGGACTTTGTTCGTCCGGTCTCGGCATGAGCGCTCACCTCTCTCCCCGGAAATTCGTGTCAGATTATAGTGATGTTCTTCCTTGATTGTCAATGCCGCGGTTAGCGTTTGTGTGATTTTCTATCGGTGTCGGAATCGTCCCTGAAGTTGGGGACACACAAAGTATATGTCCCCGATTCCTTGACATTTTAATTTCAAGGAGGCGTTGGCTTCGCCCCTGAGCCCCCATAGCGGAGGGGGGGCCCATTTTTTTTAATGGGGGGAACCGACGGGACTGGTTCCCTAGGGGGCGGGGGGCGATGCCAACGCCTCTTTGAAATCATATATTTGGATGCTTCCAATGCCGCGTCGTGATTTGACATACCCCGAGGGCTGTGATATTTCTCTCTTTTCATTTTCAGCGCTATTTTTTTGGGAGGAGGGAAGAAAAACATGCCCCGGATCGTCCAAATGAAGAAAGCTGAAGATGTCGAAGTCCGCTAAAAGTCTTTCGGGAGGCGCGCCGGCGGACCGCATCCTTTCCATTCGGGAAAAATTCCATCAGACCTTCAAGGAAAAGCCCCTGCTGGTGAGGTCGCCCGGACGGGTCAACCTCATCGGCGAGCATACCGATTACAACGAGGGTTTTGTCCTGCCGGCGGCCGTCGATAAGGCCATCTATTTCGCCATCGCTCCGGGAAAAGGAAGGAGTTGTGCGGTCTACGCCTACGACTTGGGAGAAAGCCACGAATTTAGCTTGAGCGGTTTGGTCAAAAGCCAAAAAGGCTGGCCGAACTACCTGATGGGCGTTGTCGACGAGCTCCAGAAGGCGGGCTGCTCGATCTCCGGATTCCAATGCGTCTTCGGCGGGGATATCCCCATCGGCGCGGGCATGTCTTCGTCAGCGGCCATCGAGGCCGGGCTGGCCTTTGCCCTGAATAAAATCTTCGGCCTCGGCCTGGACCCGCTGACTCTCGTCAAACTGGCCCAGAAGGCCGAAAACGAGTTTGTCGGGGTGCGCTGCGGCATCATGGACCAGTTCATCAACGTCTTTGGCCGGCCGAGGTCGGTGCTCAAGCTGGACTGCCGCAGCCTGGATTACGAATACTATCCGTTCGACCGGCCGGACCTCCGCATCGTCCTCTGCGATACCCTGGTCAAAAGAGAGCTGGCTTCATCCGAGTATAACGTCCGCAGGCAGCAGTGCGAATCCGGCGTCAACCTCCTGGCCAAATACGCTCCGGGCTTGAAGAGCCTCAGGGATGTATCTCTTGAGCTTCTCGAGGCCCATCGTCCTGAAATCGACCCGGTTGTCTACAAGAGGTGCGATTATGTCATCCGCGAGAACGCCAGGGTCGAACAGGCCTGCGCGGACCTCCGAAAAAGCGATTTTCATTCTTTCGGGCAGCGCATGTTCGGCTCCCACAGCGGACTGCGCGACGATTATGAGGTGAGCTGCCGCGAGCTCGACGTCCTGGTTGAGGCGGCCTCCGAGATTAAAGGCGTTCTCGGCGCCCGGATGATGGGGGCCGGTTTCGGCGGCTGCACGATCAACCTTCTCGAGGAAAAAGCGGTTGAGGAATTCGATAAAACGGTCGCCCGGGCGTATCGTGGACAATTCGGCAAAGATCCCAAGTTTTATATCAGCACGCTAGAATCTGGAACGGAGATTGTCGAGAGCTAATACAAACGTAATAAATAAAGTGACAATGTATGGGCGGCGCTTAGGCCGCCCTAAAGCCCCCGTAGCGGAGGGGGGCCCCGTCGGCTTTTCCGACGGGGAGAACCGACGGGACGGGTTCCCCGGGGCCCGGGGGCTACGGGCGGCCAAAGCGCCGCCCGAACGGAGATGTCATTTTAATTATTGCGTTGATATTAGTCGTGTCGATGTATTCTCGATTGTTTATATATCTTCGGCAAGGATTTAAATTCAGGGAAGAGCTGAATCATTGACGATTTAAGGAGGTCTCATGATCTTGTCGCTTCAAGGGAAATGGAAGGGGTTCTATCTTGCTTTGTGTCTGTGGCTGGGCTTTGCTTTCATGGGCTTTGCCCAACAGGCCGCAGCACCGGCCAAAAGCCCGGGTGCTGCCCAGACTTCTGCCCCGGCCCAGAACCCGGTCACGACGGACGATTTCAACCAGTTTAGCTGGCGGTGGGTCGGCCCCGTCGTCTTCTCGGGCAGGATCACCGAATTCGCGGTGCCGCGCGGCCAAAGCCAGGCGTATTACGCCCTGACGGCCAGCGGCGGCCTCTGGAAAACGGTGGACGGAGGGATCTCCTTCGAGCCCCTTTTCGATAAATATGGCAATATGAGCATGGGCTATCTGGCGATCGCGCCCTCCGACCAGAACATTCTTTACCTGGGCACCGGCGAACCGATGCACGCTCGCTCCAGCGCCCACGGCAACGGGATGTGGAAGTCCACGGACGCCGGCAAGACTTGGACCAAGATCGGCCTGGAGAAAAGCTATTTCATCCCCAAGGTCGCGGTCGATTTCAAGAATCCCGACATCGTCTATGTCGCTGCCGAAGGCAAGCTCTATGACAACGAGATGGATTGCGAGCGCGGCCTCTACAAATCGACGGACGGCGGCAAGACGTGGACCAATGTATTTCCGGTCAAAGACCGCGGCGTCGCGGATTTTGTCATCGATCCGAACAACTCCGATATCGTGATCGCGGCAGCCTACAAGACCTTCCGACGGGCGTGGACGTACATCGACCGCCAGCCCGGCAATCATCTGTACAAATCGACGGATGGCGGCAAGACCTGGAAGAAATTGACCACCGGGCTTCCCGCCGACGTCGACCTGGGCCGGACCGGCCTGGCCGTCTTTGAGAAGAAACCCAACATCATCTACGCCCGGCTCGACGAGGAAGTCAACCTCGGCTTGGCGGAGCGAGACGGCGGGGCTAATTTCCGCGCGGGCGGCTTTGGCGGCGGCGGGGGAGGCGCGGCCCCTCTCTGGGCCGAGGATTTCAACTTCACCAAATTCAAAATCTATAAGATCAATCCGGAGATCGCCAAACTAGCGCCCAAATTCACCCCGCTCAAGGCCGAGACCGAGGCCGACCTGATCAAGAAACTCAACGAATTAGTCCAAGACAAGGACTTCCTAACAAAGAACGGCGTGGATCCAACCAAGCTCAACGCCGCGGCGCGTAAGATCTATGCGAAGGACAAGGAGATCATCTCCTCGATCGACGAAATCGAGAAGCTGATCAAGAAGGAAGCGCCGAAGCCGGACTCCGCCGAGGCCAAAGGCCGGGCCCAGGCTGTCAACCGGCACGTCCTCGAAATTTTATACGCCAAAGCGCTAGGCATCCAACAGCCGTTCAAGCGGTCCGGCGTTATCTACCGCACCGATGACCAGGGCGAGACCTGGAAGAAAATGACCGTCTATGCCCAGACCGGCGGCAGCGCTCAGGTCAACCAGACCGAAGGCGGCTATTACGGCCGGATCATCGTCGACCCGAACAACGATCAAGTTGTCCTTTGCGGAGACACCAACGTCACGATCTCCACCGACGGCGGCAAGACTTTCAAAGTCAGCGGGTGGGACGGGAACAGGAAGACTCACGTTGACCACCGCGGCGTCTGGCTGGACCCGCTCAACTCCAAGCATATCCTGAGCGCCAATGACGGCGGCATCTCCGAGTCCTGGGACGGCGGCCAGCACTGGAGCCAGAAGAATATGGTCAGCGCCCAGCAGTTCTATGATGTCTCGGCGGACAATGAGCTGCCCTACAACGTCATGGGTGGGACCCAGGACAACGGCACTTGGCTGGGCCCGTCCCAGAACCGGAATAGCTACGGCATTTTTGCGGCCGATTGGACCTATCTGCCTACGGGCGACGGCTTCTATGCGGTCCGCGACTGGTGGAATCCTGAATACGTTTACTACGAAAGCCAATTCGGCTCTTCGAGCCGGATGAACCTCAAGACCGGCGAAACGATCTCCATGACCAAGCGCACCACCCCCGAAGAAAGCGCGGCCGGCGTTCCCGCCCAGCGGTACCAGTGGAACGCGCCCATCGTCCTTTCGCCGCACAATCCCGGCATCGTCTATATCTGCTCCCAGTCCGTCCACCGCTCCCTGAGCCGCGGCGAACGAGGGACGTTCGTCACGATCAGTCCTGACCTGACCAAGGCCAACAAAGAGAGAATCGCCCTTTCCAAGAAAACCAACCTCCAGTATGCAACCGTCTACGCCTTCGCCGAGTCGCCCAAAAAGCCCGGCCTGTACTGGGTTGGGACGGACGACGGCAATGTCCAGATGTCTCCCGACGGCGGCGTGACCTGGGTCAACATCACCAGTCAATTTTATGATGCGGCAGGCAAGCCGAAGAAAGACATTAAGGGCGTCCTGATCCCGTACGACCGTTGGGTCAAAGCGGTGGTCCCGTCGGCATTCGACGAAAAGACCTGTTACGTGGCCTTCAACGGATACCGGACGCATAACGAGGACAAGACCTGGCTGTTCGTGACCCGCGACCTCGGCAAAACCTGGGAGGACATTTCCGGGAACATGATGAACCCGATCTATCGGGTCAAAGAAGACCCGGACAACGCGAACGTTCTCTACCTGGCCACGGATTACGGCGTTTATGTCACCATCGACCAGGGGAAAACCTGGACTGCGTTCTCCTCCACGGCGCCCAACGTCATCATCCGGGACATCGACATCCAGAAACGCGACCGGGACCTCATCATCGGGACCTATGGACGCGGCATCTATACCGCAGACATCGGTCCGATTAAGGAATTTAAGGCCGAAACGTTCCAAAAAGACGCTTACCTCTTTGATATCGAGAACACGATCCGCTGGAGCCGGTATGAACGGAAAGGCGAGACTCTGGGCGAGATGGCCAAGGTCGATAATCCTCCCGTCGGCGCGAACCTCTATTACTACCTGAAGGCGGAAGCGAAGAACGTGAAGCTGACGATCAAAGACCTCGAGGGCAATTTGATCAACGAAGTCACCGGCAGCGGCAAAAAAGGCTTGCAAAAGGTTTTCTGGGGCCTGACTCGGAGGGTTGATCCTGCCCAGCAGCAGCCCGGCATAATGGGCCCTGGGGGCGGCGGGCGCGGTGGACGCGGCGGTGCCCAAGTGGACGCCGGCGTCTATAAGGTCACCCTGACGGTTGACGGAAAAGACTTCGAGACCAAGAAGGTCACGGTCAGTCCGGATCCGCTGTTCAAGTGACAGAGCATTTTTCTGTCATCGCGAGCGAAGCGTGGCGATCTCCTCTCAGGTCTCTCGCGAGGAAAGAGGGGATTCCTCGCTTCGCTCGGAATGACCATTCGGGTCAGGATGCCACGTCACAAAACGCCTCGCAATAACATGATGATATTTATTTTGAAAGGAGGAAGAGTGAGCAGACAAAGAAGAATCTCGAGGACTGCGGTAATGGTCCTGCTAGCCGTTGTCGCCTTGGCGACGCTCAGAGCGATAAGCTTGGCCCAGGATTTTTCGAAGTATCACAACTATGCCGAGATGACGGCCATGCTCCAAAACCTGGCCAATGCCAACAAAAACCTGGTCAAGCTCGAGTCCATCGGCAAGACGCTGGAAAAACGCGACCTCTGGGTCCTCCAAATCGCGAACCCTGGCGGTGCGCCATTGGCCGAACGGCCGGCGCTCCTAATCGCCGCCAATTTTGAGGGCGACCATCTCGTCGGAAGCGAGTTGGCCTGCTTCATCGCCGACTATCTCGTCAAAAACTACGCGTCGAACGCCAACGTCAAGCAGCGTCTCGACAACGGCGTTGTCTATATCATGCCTCGCCTCAACCCCGACGGAGCCGAATTCATGTGGGCGCCCGTCAAGTGGGCGCGGCGGACGAACACCAAGCCTTATGACGACGACAACGACGGAAGGACGGATGAAGACGGTCCGGAAGATCTGAACAAGGACGGCTTCATCACGGTGATGCGCGTCAAGGATCCCAATGGCGATTATATGGTCGATCCCGAAGAGCCGCGGCTGATGAAGAAAGCCGATCCAAAGAAGGGCGAAAAAGGGGAATACGCTCTCACCTGGGAAGGCCGCGACCGTGACGGCGACGGATTCATCGGAGAGGACCCGCCGGGCGGCGTCAACATCAACCGCAACTTCATGCACGAGTATCCCTATTATAAGCCTGAAGCCGGACGCTATATGGTCAGCGAGGTTGAAACGCGCTCCGTCATGGAGTGGATGGTGTCCCACCGCAACGTGGCCGCCATTTTGACCTTCGGCGAAAGCGATAACCTGATCGTCGCCCCGACGAGCACCGGCCGGTTGAGCACGGCCAAGCAGATCGACCTCGTGGAATTCGCCAACGCGAGCAACTCCGGAGCCAATAAAGTCGGTATCTTCGCGGCCGGAGCGATGAGGGGCTTCGGCCGGGGCGGTTTTGGCGGGGGCGAATTTATCATCACCGAAGAGATGATTCGGGAGTTTACAGGAGGCGGCCGCGGCGGACAGACGACCGGAACCCAGGCGCCCGGCGCCAGAGCCCTGATGCCGGCCCGCGCCCCTGCGACAACCGTCAACACATCCGATATCGATTATTTCCGGACGATCGCCGGCAAGTATATCGAGCTGACGGGCATCCGGCAGCAGCCCCTTGTCGTCAAGCCCGAAGGCGCATTCTTCCAGTACGGCTATTTCCAGTTCGGCGTGCCGTCGTTTTCGACCCCGGGTTGGGGACTTCCCGAAGCCCCTCGGGGCCAGGGCATGCCGGGCAGGTCCGAAATGCCCGGAGGACAGCAGCCTGCCGCCAGCGGACAGGCTCAAGCCGGCCAGATGCAAGCTCAGTTCGCGGCCCTAATGGGTCAGCGGGGCGGGGGCGGCGGCCGCAGCGGCTTAACGGCTGGAGCGGGCGCGGGTGCTGCTGATACGGGCGGCGCAGAACAGGCGCAAGCGATCGACCGCCAGCTCCTCCAGTGGATGGACAAGGAAAAAGTCGACGGCTTTGTCGCTTGGACGAAATTCAAACACCCCGATCTCGGCGACGTCGAGATCGGCGGGTTCAAGGCCTATGCCGCCGTCAATCCTCCGGCGGCCAAGATTGCCGAACTGGGCAAGACGCACGCCGAGTTCGCCGTCTATCTGTCCTCGCTGTTTCCGAAGATCGGTATTGCCAAGCTCGAAGCCATAAACCACGGCGGCGGCATCTTCCGGATCAAAGCCGAAGTCGAGAACGTCGGATTCCTTCCGACGAGCCTGGCCCATGCCGTCACGGCGCGGGCGGTCAAGCCGACCATGGTCCAGCTCCAGGTTCCGCCGGAATCCATCATCTCCGGCAATGCCAAGACGAACAGCATCCAGACATTGGCCGGCTCCGGCGATCGGACGAAGTTCGAATGGCTGATCAAGGCCAAGTCCGGCGATACGGTCGAGCTCAAGGTCGTCTCGCAAAAGGCCGGCACAGCCAACCGCTCGGTGACGCTGAAGTGAAGGAGGCCGAACCATGAACACGAGAAAAAATAACATGCCCATGAAAAAAATTGTCAAATTCGTCCAATATGTCCTCATCCTGTTCGCGGTCCTGGCCGTGATTCCCCAGGGCGGGCTGACCCAGAAAGCCTCCGATCCTCCGTTCAAGGTCAAGATCGATTTCAGCCGCTGGCATGACGTCAACGAGCTCTACTCCGACATGAGACGGATGCAGCAGGCCTGGCCGAAGTTCATCCGGATCGAGACGATCGGCAAGAGCCAAGACGGCCGCGACATCATGATCGTCACGATCAACAATCCCGATACCGGCCCGGAGATGAGCAAGGCCGCCATGTATATCGAAGCCAATGTCCACGGCAACGAGATCCAGGGCGGGGAGATCTGTCTCTACACGGTCTGGTACCTTATGGAGAACTATGGCCGGATCGACCAGATCACCAATCTCGTCAACGAAAGGGTCTTTTATATCTGTCCGACGATCAATCCCGACGGACGGCAGTACTTTTTTGAAAGCCCCGGCGGGAGCGCCCGTTCCGGTCACGTTCCCGTGGATGACGACAGCGATTACCGCTTCGATGAGGACAGGCCGACCGACTTAAACGGCAACGGCGTCGTCGAGCAGATCCGAAAATATGTGCCCGGCCGGGGAAACTACCGTCCGAGCAGCATCGATCCCCGCATGATGGAGCCCGTTCCCTTCGGCGAGAAGGGCGATTACATCATGCTCGGCTCCGAGGGCATAGACAACGACTTGGACGGCCGGGTGAGCGAGGACGATCTCGGCGGCTACGACCCCAACCGGAATTATCCCTCGGACTGGCAGCCCAACTATATCCAGGGCGGCTCCTTGGACTATCCGACACAGATCCCGGAAGCTCGGGCGTCCGTGGAGTTTTTCCTGACCCATCCGAACATCGCCGGCGCCCAGTCCTATCATAACAGCGGCGGCATGATCCTCCGCGGGCCCGGTGCGGAAGCGACGGGCGAGTATCCGACGGCCGACATCCGAGCCTACGACGAGCTCGGCCGGAACGGCGAGAGGATCCTGCCTTTCTACCGGTATATCGTCATCTGGAGCGGCCTCTACACCGTCCATGGAGGCTTCGTCGATTTCACCAACGACGGGATGGGCGTTCTTTCTTTCTCCAACGAACTCTGGAGCAGCGAGCAGTATTTCACGAGTCCCGAGCTCAAGGAGCAGCAGAAGGACCCGAACAGCCCCATCAGCGGACGGAAAGGCAATTATTTCTTCAACGACAAGCTCGAATTCGGCAGCCAGCTTATGGAATGGAAAAAGTTCAATCATTCCCAGTTTGGGGAGGTCGAGATCGGCGGTGTCTTCCGCAAATTCCAGGGACGCATACCGCCCCGTTTCATGAACGAAGAGCTCTGCCATCGGAACATGGCCTTCACCCTGTACCAGGCCGATGAGATGCCGATGATCAAGATCGGCGAGGCGGCGGCGGAAAAAGTGAGCGGCGATGTCTATCGTTTAATGGCCGACATCTCCAATCCTAAGGTGGCCCCGACGATCATGGATAAAGCCGCCCAGAACAATGTCGTTCGGCCCGACCTGCTGACGCTCGAAGGCAAGGCCCTCGAGGTCATTTCGGCGAGCTGGATCGACAACAAAGAGCTGTATAAGATCAAGCCGAGCGTAACCGGTCTCATCGACCAAAAGAACCTGAAGAGGCTCATGCTGAGAAACGGCCTGCCGGGCAAAACCGCCCGGACGATCATGTATATCGTCAAGGGTTCGGGCGACGTCACGGTCAAGTACGACTCCCTCAAGGGCGGCACGGCCGGCAAAACGGTCAAGCTGCAGTAATTATTTGGGGACATGCATCCGATTCTTCTGGTGTGATTCCTGTCCCCCCCTTTTTTTGAGGAAGAGCGGCTCATCCTCGTTTTTCCTTTTCCAGGCGGAGTGGGATTGGATTTTTTTGTGTTGACAAGCACGAAGTTTCCGATTAAATTTTTATTCCCGACAAGAGTTCTGAGAGTCCACGGGGAGAGAGCGCGGGCATAACTCAGCGCTCGAAAAGGGGAGAGAGGCCAACTCAATAAAAATCAATGGCTTAGCCTATTAAGTATTTTGTTATATGAAATTTGCCTTTTCCCGTAAGTGCTCATTGTTGTCCAGTATTTCTCAAAAAGACTCATTAGTTTGCATCATTATCGCATACAAGTTGGCACTATTTTGGCACCGGCTTGACTTATTCGCCTAATATATTTTCAGTTGACTAATCCTCCCGGTCCTTGATAACCTTTAGCCACACGTTATAAAAGGGACCATAAGTGACCATCAAGTGCCCGCAATGTCATTCTGAGAATCCCGAGACCAAGCAGTTCTGCGCTGATTGCGGGACGCAGTTGATTCCACCGACTGACGCCAAGGCCACTCTCACAAAAACTCTCGAAGCACCCAAAGAAGAGCTCACCACAGGCTCCACCTTTGCCGGCCGCTACCAGATCATTGAGGAGCTCGGCAAAGGCGGTATGGGCAAGGTTTACAAGGTCTTCGATCAGGAAGTTCAGGCCAAGATGGCCCTGAAGCTCATCAAGCCCGAGGTTTCGGCCGATAAAAACACGATCGATCGCTTCCGGAATGAGCTCAAGATCGCCAGGGATATCTCGCATAAGAATATTTGCCGGATGTATGACCTGGGCAGGGAAACCGGCAATTATTTCATCACCATGGAGTACGTGTCCGGAGAGGACCTCAAGAGCTTTATCCGAAGAGCACGGCAACTGGTTGTGGGAACGGCTATTCTCATTGCCAAGCAGGTCTGCGACGGGCTGGCTGAGGCCCACCGTGTGGGAGTTGTCCACCGGGATTTGAAGCCGGGCAACATCATGATCGACAAAGAAGGAAATGCCAAGATCATGGATTTTGGGATCGCAAGGTCTATCTCGGTCAAGGGAATCACCGGAGCGGGAGTCATGATCGGCACCCCTGAATATATGTCCCCCGAGCAAGTGGAAGGGAAAGAGGTCGACCAGCGCTCGGATATCTATTCGCTGGGCATTATCCTCTATGAGATGCTGACCGGACAGGTGCCTTTTGAAGGCGATACGCCGTTCACCATCGGGGTGAAGCAAAAGAGCGAGATCCCGAAGGACCCCAAGTCTTTGAACGCCCAGATTCCGCAAGACCTCAGCCGCCTGATCCTCAAATGCCTGGAGAAGGACAAGGAGAGACGGTATCAGAACGCCGATGAGTTGAAGGCCAACCTGGAGAAGATCGAAAAAGGCATCCCGACCGCAGAGCGTCCGGTCCCCAAGAGGAAAACCGTCGCGTCCAGGCCGATCACTTTGACCGTCAGCCGGAAGAAGCTCTTGGTTCCGCTCTCCATATTATTCGCCATTGCCGTTATCGCCGTCAGCCTCCGGCTTTTCCTGCCCAAACACCGCGCTGTTCCCCCTCCGGCCGGAAAGCCGACCCTCGCCATCCTGTATTTCAAGAACAACACGGGAGACAAAAACCTTGATGTCTGGCGCGACGGCCTATCCCGGATGCTGAGCTCCGACCTTTCCCAGTCCAAATACATCCGGGTCCTGCCCGACGATCAAATTTACAGCCTTCTCAGCAAGCTGAATGCCCTGGCGAAGGACGATTTCTCCACAGAGGATTTGAGGGAGATGGCCAACCGGGGCGGTGCCTCCCACCTTTTGAGGGGGATCATCACCAAATCCGGGGATTCCTTCCGCATCCAGGCAACGCTCCAGGAGACAAGGAACCTGGCGGAGATCGCCGGCAATTACTCGGCCGATGGCATCGGCGAGGGCAGCTTTTTCGGCATGATCGATGAGTTGACCAGAGAGATCAAAACCGGCTTGAATATATCGGGCAGCCAGATCGCCGGAGACGTGGACAGGAGCGTCGGAGAAATGACGACCGCGTCGCCCGAGGCCTATAAACTATGCAGCGAGGGCTACAGGCTGAACTACCGTGGCGAATTCCGCAAGGCCGTGGAAGCCTTGGAGCAGGCGGTCAAGATCGACCCGAAATACGCCTCCGCTTTTGTTTTGCTGGGGGCTGCCTACGCTCACTTGGGCTATCCATTACAGTCAAATCGAAATTATCGGAGAGCTTTGGAATTGAGCGACCGGTTGCCGGAGAAAGACCGGTTGTTTGTCGAATCGATGTACTATGGTCAAAGCGAGAAAACATACGATAAATCCATCGAGGCCTATAGACGGCGCCTGCGTCTTGATCCGAATGATCTGAACGCGGCCAGGAATTTCGGGATTATATATAGCGCCTTAGAACAGTGGGATAAAGCCCTGGAATTATATGAAACGAATATCAGGAACAAAGTAGAAGCTTATTTCCCCTATAGGAACGCAGCTGAAGCATACGAGGCTAAAGGATTTTACGATAAAGCTCAGGCCGTCCTGGAGGACTATCGTACCTTTTTTAGAGACAATGCAGCAATCCTTCGGGGCTTGGCCAATAATTATCTTTGCCAGGGGAGGTATGATTTGGCGCTGAAGGAGGTTGATAAAGCTTTCCTGATTTCTCCTGACCAATATGCAAATCTCATAGTCAAAGGTGATGTTCAGCTTCTCCAGGGGGATTTTATTGAGGCGGAAAAGGATTACCGAAAACTCTTCGGTTTTATAGAAAAGCCCGCGCAATTAGAGGGGCGATTTGGGCTGATGGATTTATGCATGTCTCAGGGACGGCTTAATCAAGCTAAAGAGGAGGCGAAAAGAGGAATTGAACTGTGCCTTGAGCTTGATGATAAATGGTCTGAATCAAATCTTCATTGGAGTTTGGGATATATTTATATCAAAATCGGGGATCCTGCTGCCGCAATTACTGAGCTCGAAAAGGCCAGGAGCGTTGCCGAAAAAGAAGGGGGAATCGTCTTGAAAATCTACGCGCTCCATTTGAAAGGGTTGGCCCTTCTGGAGATGAGATCTGTTCCCGAAGCTCAAGCCTTGGCTGTCGAGATCAAGAAGCTCGTCGATAACTGGCTCAATCCGAAACTCATGCGCTATTATGATCATCTGAAGGGGATGATTGAGCTGAGGAAGGAAAATTTTCCCGTGGCCATTGGAGATCTTGAGAAAGCGGTATCGCTCTTGGATTTCCAGCACGCTGCCATTGGCGAAGAACATGCGCTTTTTATCGAACCTCTGGCTTTGGCTTTATACAAGTCGGGCAATTTGGACAAAGCGCGCGAGCAGTACGATAAAATAACTCAGCTGACCACGGGTAGGCTTTATTACGGTGATATCTATGCCAGCAGCTTCTACATGCTGGGGAAGATCGCCGAGCAGCAGGGGGATAAGGTGAGCGCCCGCGAGAAATACCGGAAATTCCTCAACCTCTGGAAGGACGCCGATCCGGGCCAGCCCGAGGTCGAGGATGCCAGGAAGAGGCTGGCAGGGTTAGAGTAATAAACTTGCCCACAGGCTCCAATCGGAAGGCCGAAAAGGACAATTCGTTCTCTAATAAGACACTCTCCCCCAAAGCGCTTACTACGTGGTTGAAAAGAAGAACGACAAACCGTAGAATAGAGAACGCTGGCTGAGGATAAATCGGCTGGCACCGAGCGGGCATAACTCAGCGGTAGAGTACTAGCTTCCCAAGCTGGGAGTCGCGGGTTCGAATCCCGTTGCCCGCTCTTTCTCCCTTTTATGAAGATAAGGGGCACGTTTCTGATTTCGAAGGCCCCGGCTAACCTGTCCCGTCGGTTCCCCCCGTCGAAAAGCCGTCGTGGCCCCCCTCCGCTACGGGGAATTGAGGGCGGCCTAAGCGCCGCCCATACATTGTCACTTTATTTATTGCGTTTGTATTAGCTGTTATCATCATTCTCGCTGAACGAAATGAAAGAATGGTTTTTGCTCATCGACCCCATCCCGCTCAAAGGCTCTCTCAACATGGCGGTCGATGAGCATCTGTTCCATTCTCTGCCGGGTGAGCCCTGCACGTTTCTCCGCTTTTATCAATGGGCGCGGCCGACGGCGTCCTTGGGCAGTTCGCAGAAGGCAGAGAACGTCCTCGATCTTGAGTTCTGCCGGGCCAAGGGGATCGATATCGTCAGAAGAATGACCGGTGGGAAGCTGGTCCTCCACCACCAGGAGATCACGTATTCGATCGCCTCGTCGGACCTGGAGTTGTTCACAACGACGCTGGGCGGCTCCTACAAGCGCATCTCCCAGGCTTTGATGAAGGGGCTGGAGAAAATGGGATTGCGGCCGTCGCCGGCGGACATGGCGCCATCCTTCTATGCCCGGGGAAACCTTCCCTGTTTTTCGCATCCGGCCCAGGACGAGATCGAAGTCGCGGGGAAGAAAATCATAGGGAGCGCCCAAAAGAGGGCCGGAAAAAAGTTCCTCCAGCACGGTTCCATCCCGCTCCGGCACGACTCCGCCCTTCTCAAATCGGTGTCATTGTTGGGGACCAGCCCGGACGAGATTCGGATGACCTCCCTCAGCCTGGCCCTCGGCCGAGACGTGGATTTCCATTGGGCCGTGAACCATCTCGTCGCCGGCTTCCTGAATTTTTTCGGGGTCGGCTTAAAACCCCTGACATTCACAAGAGCCGACTGGGATAAAATCCACGACCTTCAAAAAAACAAGTACGAAAACGACGCGTGGACATTCTCCCAAAAAACTTTAGGTTGATTTTTTCAAACGCCGGTGATAAGATTTTTCTGACGAGGGAATGAGAGTCAATCCATGAATGAAGTCGAAGAACTCCTCAAGATCGATCTCGAGGATCTTCCACCTTTGAAGCCGGTCGAGCTGGACGACCTCTATCAGAAGGTTCAGAAAAACTTGTACCTGGAGGTCGGAACCGGGGCCGTCCTTTTTCTTTTGTCGCCGTCCTATTCGGCGCTCAACCAGGCGCCCAGCGATACCATCAATGAACTCGTTACCAAGAAGGAGCCTCTCCTCGACTACCTCAAAGAGGCGATCATCCAGAACCTGGCGGCGTATTCGGCACTCCTCGATGTCAACAGCTATTTCATCGAACAAAACAATTTCCTGGTCCTGGCCCGCCTCAGGGAAAAGGATTCGGGAGGGCGGCGCTACGAGATCAAGTTTTACACCCACTCGCCCGTGGAGTTGATGACCCATTACGAGGACAAGATCTATATCGGCCGCGATTTCCTCGACCTGTTCAATTTCAAGCGGAAGTACTTCGGGATCCGGGAGTTTCTCGCCTCGCTGAAGGACCAGAGTGAGAAGCTGGTGGACAAGGCCGAAGAGAAGCTGAAAAAGCCGCTGGATTACAAATCGTTCTTCCAGGAGATCAAGGAATCCGTCAGCGAGCTGAACACGGAGGCCCAGGCCATCCTGGAGTCATTGCCGCCCTATCTGGATTTCGGCAAGCTCAGCGAAAAAGACTTGATCGACATCAACGCCCAATACCGGGCCATCAACCACTTCCTGATCGAGCTGCATGACGAGGTCGGCGAGTTCGAGAACCTTTTGCGCTTCAAGATGGAGATCGACTTTGTCCGCTACGTGACGAAGTACAAGAAGGATGTGACCAACCTGATCTCGTATTTCAACATCAAGATCAACGGCGGCTTGTCGCAGCGCATCTATCATTTCAAGGCCAAACACTCCTCTTGAGGGCGAAGGGGAAAGACAAAAGAAGAGGAAACGCTCGAAGAAGCGTCCCCTCTTTTTTCCGAGTTTAAATTGTTTTTAAGGCGCGCGTAGATTCTTCGACCCGGATATCGCCGTATGTCGTGGACAGCTTGACGGAAGGCTTTCCCGACTCTTCGAGAAACGCTTTTGTCACGGAGGTCCCGTTGGTCTTCTCCGTAGACGGCTTCTCGGCAAGCTCCCAGTGGATGTCCCCTGATCGGGCCTCTGCTTCAAAGGGACACCGGCCCCCTTTAGGCCAGGCCAGCCGGATATTCGAATAAGAGGCTTGGACGTCGATCGGCCCGGCGATTGAATCCGGCTCGAGCGCGATGTCCCCATGGTTCAAGAGGACCGCGGCTTTCCCGGAAAATCCCAGAAGCTTGACATTTTCGTTTGATGAAGAGATCCAGATGTCTTCGGCGTTGACAGCCTTGGCGAAAATTTGGAGGTTGGGGCCGTCCACCTTGAGATTTCCCTGAACGTTACTGATCTGGAGCCGACCGTAATTATCGGTGATATCGACAAGCCCCTT